>NZ_CAHJXD010000235.1 GCF_903644055.1 Sphingomonas bacterium
CCCGCCGCGCTGCGCGCCGATCTCGTCGAGCTCGCGCACGCCCTCGCCAGCGGCGGCGGCGCGACTTTGGCCTCGGGCGGTGCGCTCGGCCGCCTGATCCGCGCGGTCGAGACGTTCGGCTTCCACCTTGCCACGCTCGATCTCCGCCAGAACAGCGATGTGCACGAACGCGTCGTCGCCGAGCTGTTCAAGGTCGCGGGTGTCGAGGCGGATTATAGCGCGCTCGACGAGGCGGCCCGGATCGCCTTGCTGCGCGGCGAACTCGCCTCGCCCCGCCCGCTCACCGGTCCGCACCTCGTCTATGGCGACGAGACCAGCTCCGAGCTCGCCATCGCCGCCGCTGCCGCAGATGCACACCGGCGCTACGGGCGCGAGGCGATCACCACCTATATCATCTCTAAGACCGCCACCGTCTCCGATCTGCTCGAGGTCGATGTCCTGCTCAAGGAGGCGGGTCTCTACCGTCCCGGAGACCCGCCAAGCGCCGATGTGATGGTCGTGCCTTTGTTCGAGACGATCGAGGATCTGGAAAACGGCCCCAGTGTGATGGCCGCATATTTCGCGCTGCCCGAGGTCGCCGCGCGGGTGGCGGCGCGCGGGCATCAGGAAGTGATGGTCGGCTATTCGGACAGCAACAAGGATGGCGGCTATCTGACCTCGGTCTGGAGCCTCAACGAGGCGAGCCGCGCGCTCGAGCCCGTCTTCGCGCGGGCCGGCGTCGCGATGCAATTGTTCCACGGACGCGGCGGCGCGGTCGGGCGCGGCGGCGGATCAGCCTATGCGGCGATCGTCGCGCAGCCGGCAGGCACGGTCGAAGGGCGCATCCGCATCACCGAACAGGGAGAGGTGATCGCCGCCAAATATGGCACCCGCGCCGCTGCCTCGATCAATCTGGAGGCGATCGTCGCCGCGACGGTGGTCACCAGCCTCGCGCCGATGCAGACCGGGGACGAGGCGCGCTTCCATGAAGCGATGCGGGGCCTCTCGGCCACGGCGTTCCGCGCCTATCGCGGCCTGGTCTATGAAACCGAAGGCTTCCGCGCCTTCTTCCGCCAGTTCACCCCGATCGAGGAAATCGCCGGGCTCAAGATCGGATCGCGCCCGGCAAGTAGGACCAAATCGGATCGGATCGAGGATCTGCGCGCGATCCCATGGGTGTTTAGCTGGGCGCAGACGCGCGTGATGCTGCCCGGCTGGTATGGCGCGGGCGCGGGATTTGCCGCGTTCGAGGACCAGGGGCTGCTGCGCGCGATGGCCGCCGAATGGCCCTTCTTCGCAACCACGCTCGACAATCTCGAAATGGTGCTCGCCAAATCGGACATGGCGATCGCCCAACGCTATCTTAGTTTGGTGGAGGCGCCGCTCCACCCGATTTTCGACAATATCAGAACGGGTTGGGAAAAAGCGCGCGATTGTCTGCTGGCGATCACCGGGCAATCGCGGCTGCTGGAAAACAATCCCCAGCTCGATGCCTCGGTGCGGTTGCGCCTGCCTTATATCGAGCCGCTCAACCTGCTGCAGATAGAACTCATCCGTCGCCATCGCGCGGGCGAAAGCGATCCGCGAATCGCCGAGGGCATCCAGCTTTCGATCAACGCCATCGCCACGGCATTGCGCAATAGCGGATGAGGCTCAGCTTGCCTGTATCCTAAGCTGGCCTTAATCCTTCGCCCTTAGGACATTCGGGGAAAGCAACGGCGCGGGCTTAGGGGTGGCGAGGGGAAAATCATATATTGCTAGGCGGCCGTGGGCACTGGCGCTGACCAGCGGCGTGCTGCTGTTCGTCGCAGGCTTGCTCAGCGAGCTGCTGCCGCATCAGCGCGGGCTCACAGCACTCTGGCTTCCCAACGCCATCCTGCTGGCCTTGCTGCTGGAAAAGCGGCGGTCCGGCGGGCGGCTCGCGCTGCTCGCGGGGGCGCTTGCGGCCGGGATCGTCTCGCTCGTGGTGCGCGGCATGCCGCCGATCACGATCCTGACATTTCCGCTCGCGAACATCCTCGAAAGCGTCACAGCGGCGGCGCTGATCCGGCGTATGGGGGGCATTCTCGGCACCTTCGATCGCGTCGAAGACGTGTTGCGGATGGTCGCTGCCGCGCTGATCGCCCCGCTCGTTCCCGCCCTGCTCGGCATGGTCGCGCTGCATGAGGCGTTCGGGTCCGCCTGGGTGGCGAGCTGGTATGCCTGGTATGGCGCGGGCGCGCTCAGCCTGGCGATCGTCACCCCCGCCGCGATGGTCGCGATCGCGCTATACCGGGATCCCCGGTTGCGGGCCCGGATCAGGCATGGCGCCGCCGATCTCGTCGGCATCCTCGCGCTGATCGCGGGCATGGCGTCGCTGATCTTTTTCTACGTCACCTTGCCCGGCCTGTCCCTGCTGCTGCCGTGCGCGATGTTCGCGGCGTTTCGCCAGCGCCAGGCCGGCGCGCTGGCCGCGGTACTCGTCATCGCCCTCGTCGCGATCGAGGCGACGATGCATGATTATGGCCCGATCGCGCGCACCACCGTGCTCACGCCGGAGCTGCGGATGGTGATGCTCCAGCTATATCTCGGCGCCACCTTCCTCGTGGCCCTCCCGGTGGCGAGCGCGCTGACGGAGCGCGATTCCCGCGCCGCCGAGGCCAATCGGCTCGCCGAACGGTTTCGGGCGGTGGTCGAAAATGTCGGCGAGGTCATTTTCTGCACCGATGCCGCAGGGCGTTGGACCTATCTCAACCCCGCCTGGAGCACGATCTCCGGCTATCCGCTTTCGTCCAGCATGGGGGCGTCGTGGCTCGATCATGTCGAGACGCAGGACCGTGACGAGCTCGAAGGCTGGGTACGCCCGGTGCTCACCGGGGAGATCGAATCGAGCCGTCGCCTGATCCATTTCCAGACCGGGCATCGCGGCCGGCGCTGGATGGAAGTTGCGATGCACACGCTGCGCGATGGCGCCGGCCAGGTGATGGGCGCCACGGGCACGCTGCGCGACATCGACGATCGCAAGCGGCTGGAAGAGCATGTTCTCTCTGCCAAGCGCGATGCCGAGCAGCGCGCTGCGGAGGCGGCGACGCTCGCGGCGACCGACGAGCTCACCGGGCTCGCCAATCGCCGCGCCTTCCAGCGGCATCTCGGCCGCCAGATCGAGGCGTCGCGCGAATTGGGCCAGACCTTCGCGCTGGCGATCTTCGATGTCGATCATTTCAAGGCGGTCAACGACGAACATGGCCATGTCGTCGGCGACCGGGTGCTGCAACGGGTTGCGCTGCGGGCGCTCGGCGCGGTTCGCAGCGGCGATCTCGTCGGGCGGATCGGCGGCGAGGAATTCGGCATATTGATGCCGGGAGCCAACGCGGACGATGCCGCGATCGTCGCCGAACGCCTGTGCCGGTCGATCGAATCGGTCGTGGAGACCGAAGGCAAGCCTCTCCCCGGCGTCACCGTCAGCGTCGGCGTTGCGGCGCTGGACGATAGCATGGCCCCGGGCGAGTTGATGTCGCGCGCCGATGTCGCGCTCTATGCCGCCAAGGCCAGCGGACGGAACCGGATCAAGCTCGCGGCCTGATCGCGCCTCATGCTGCGTCGCCGCATTTTCCGGCTTGCGATCCGCAATTTAGGGGAGCAGTGCTAACCCAACCTCATAACCAGCCGCGACGCCCAACCCCTCGCGGCCTTCAGACGGAAGGTTCATGGCCGGCAGAACCGCAGCAGCCTTCGCGGCGGCCTTGCTCCTGATCGGTTGCAAAAAACCGCAGAAGCCCGCGCCTCCTCCCCCAACGGTCATGGTCGCGGTCCCGCTTCAGCAGCGGATCGTCGACTGGGATGATTATGTCGGTCGGTTCGAGGCGATCGACACGGTGGATCTGCGTCCCCGAGTCGGCGGCTACCTCACGCAGATCGCCTTTCGCGACGGGCAGGCGGTACGCAAGGGCCAGCTCCTGTTCGTGATCGATCCACGGCCTTATCGCGCTGCGTTCGCGCAGGCCGCCGCGCAAACCGCGCGGGCGCGGGCAACGCTCAGCAATGCCGAAGTCGAGCAGAAGCGCGCGCAGGCCCTGTTCGCCGCGCAGGCCGGGAGCCAGCAGGAACTGGAGGCGCGCAAGGCCGCCGCGCAGCAGGCGCGTGCCGATCTCGGCGCCGCGCAGGCCAATCAGCAAGCCGCCGCGCTCAACGTCGCCTTCACGCAGATCCGCGCGCCGTTATCGGGTCGTATCTCCGATCGCCGCGTCGCGGTCGGCAATCTCGTCACCGCCGATCAGACGGTGCTGAGCTCGATCGTCAACGACAATCCGATCCGCTTCGGCTTCCAGGCATCGGAAAGCCTGTTCCTGAAACGCACGCGCGCCAATCGCCGCGCGGTCGGCGATCCGGTGGACATCAAGCTTCAGGATGAGTCCGCCTATCGCTGGCACGGCAAGCTGGATTTCATCGATAATGCGCTCGACGTGAATTCGGGCGTGATCCGCGGCCGTGCCGTCGTGCCCAATCCCGGCGGCATGCTCACGCCGGGGCTCTACGGTCACATGCGGCTTCCGGGCTCGGCCCCTTATATAGCGCTGCTCGTGCCCGATGACGCGGTCAGCGCCGATCAGGAGCGGCAGGTGGTCATGGTCGTCGACAGGGAAGGCAAGGTGCGCCAGCGCGTCGTTCAGATCGGGCCGCTCGTCACTGGGCTGCGCGTGATCCGCAGCGGGCTCAAGCCCGACGAGGTGGTCGTCGTTGCCGGGCTGGCGCGCGCCAGGCCCGGCGCGCAGGTGACGCCCAAGACTACCCGCATCGTCCCGCGCGCCGCGCCGCCGGCCCCGCCTTATACCGAGCCGGCCGCCAGCTCCGCCTCGCCCGTCTGATCGCGCATCCCGGATGCGGATAAGCCATTTCTTCATCGAACGGCCGATCTTCGCGGCGGTGATTTCGATCGTCATCGTGCTGCTCGGCGCGATCGCCTATCCGCTGCTGCCCGTCGCCCAATATCCCGAGATCGTGCCGCCGACCGTGGTGGTCTCGGCGCAATATCCCGGCGCGTCCGCCGAAGCCGTCGCCGATCAGGTCGCCGAGCCGATCGAGGAGCAGGTCAACGGCGTCGAGGACATGCTCTACATGACCTCGCAATCGACCGGCGACGGCCGGATGCAGATCACGATCACCTTCAAGCTCGGCACCGATCTCGATAAAGCGCAGGTGCTCGTCCAGAATCGCGTCGCGGTGGCGCAGCCGCGGCTGCCGTCCCAGGTCCAGTCGACCGGCGTCATCGTGCGCAAGAGCTCGCCCGATCTGCTGCTGGCGATCCATTTCACCTCGCCCGACAAATCGCTCGATCGCGACTATATCGGCAACTATGTCACATTGAACATTCGCGATCAGCTTCTGCGCATCAAGGGCGTCGGCGATCTGACGATCCGCGGCCCGCGCGATTTCTCGATCCGCATCTGGATCGATCCCAACAAGGCCGCGGAGCGCGGACTGGACGCCGAGGACATTACGGCAGCACTCCAGCGCTCGAACGTCCAGGTCGCGGCCGGCACGGTCAACCAGAATCCTACCGAGGAAGGCGGCGGCGCCTATCAGCTCAACATCCAGACCAAGGGCCGGCTCACCAAGCCCGAGGAATTCGGCGACGTCATCATCAAGCGCGATGCCGATGGGCGGGTTACGCGCGTCTCCGATATCGCCCGTGTCGAGCTGGGCGCGCAGGATTATACCACCGAGGCGCATCTTAACGATGATGATGCCGTGCTCGCGGCGGTGCAGCAGCTACCCGGCAGCAACGCGATCGAGACCGCGAACGCGATCCGGCAGAAGATCGCCGAACTCGGCAAGACCTTTCCGCCGGGGCTCAAGGCGCAGATCGTCTATAATCCGACGCAATATGTCGCCGAGTCGCTGAAGGAGGTCCGCAAGACGCTGGCGGAAGCGCTGCTGCTCGTCATTCTCGTCGTGATGCTGTTCCTGCAAAGCTGGCGCGCGGCGGTGGTGCCCGTTCTGGCGATTCCGATTTCGCTGATCGGCACGTTCGCGATGATGCTGGCGGCGGGGTTCAGCCTCAACAATCTCTCGATGTTCGGGCTGGTGCTGGCGATCGGCATCGTCGTCGACGATGCGATCGTCGTGATCGAAAATGTCGCGCGGCGGATCGAGGAAGGCGATGATCCGCGCACCGCCGCGCACAGATCGATGGACGAAGTCGGCGGCGCGCTGATCGGCATCGCCCTGGTGTTGTGCGCGGTATTCGTGCCGGCGGGCATGATCAGCGGCATCACCGGGCAATTTTATCGCCAGTTCGCGCTCACCATCGCCACCGCGACTTTGATCTCGCTGCTCGTCTCGCTGACGCTTTCGCCCGCGCTCGCCGCGCTGCTGATGAAGCCGCACAAGGACGTGAAGGCCGAGGATCTGCCCGCGTGGCGTCGTCCGCTCCATCGCGGCGCCGAGCTGTTCAACCGTGGCTTCGATCGGCTCGGCGATCGCTATGGATCGCTCACGGGGCGGCTCGTGAAGATGCTGCTGCTGATGTTCATCGTCTATGGCGGGCTGTTGCTGATCACCGGCTGGCGGATCGCGGCGACGCCGACGGGCTTCATCCCCGATCAGGATCAGGGCAGCCTGATCGTCGCGGCGCGCCTGCCGGAGGGCACATCGCTCCGCCGTACCGACGCGGTCTCAAAGCGGCTGGTCAAGGCGATCCGCGCAACCCCTGGCGTGTTCGCGATCAGCGCGACCGTCGGCGTCGACGCCACCAGCAACACCGCCGCCAGCAATTCCGCGCAAATCTACGTCGTGCTCGATCCCTACGATGATCGCTCCAAGCACAAGCAGACCATCGCCGCGATGCAGGCGGCGGTCGAGAAGAGCACCGCCGATATCATCGATGCCGATGTCAAGGTGATCCCGCCGCCCTCGGTGCGGGGTATCGGCACGGCGGGCGGCTTCAAGCTGGTCGTCGAGGATCGCGGCAAGGCGGGCATCAAGGCGCTCGATCAGGCGGCGGCGCAGCTGATCGCCGCCACCGGCGCCGGCGGTGGTGCCGGCGCGGGCGCGAAGCCCGGGGCCGGCGGG
>NZ_CAHJXD010000236.1 GCF_903644055.1 Sphingomonas bacterium
CGATCTCGATGACCAAGATCGGCCAGTTCCTCGGCGTCACCGCGAGCGGGGAGACCGGCGCGCCGCTTCCCGCCGCCGCGCCGCCGCCACCATCCTCGCTCCAGGCGACCGGCAACGGCAGGCTCGCGCTGTTCCCGCCCGCCGGGCTCGATGCGGTGCGCGAGGTGCAGGCGCGCGTCGCCGCCTCGCTGCACGTCGCCTTGTGGGAGTGGCAGGCGCGGATGGGCGGGCGCTGCGCCGCGCTGCGCTGGGTCCGCCAGACCCCGCCGCTGATGCGCGGCGATTATGTTCACTACACCAGCGCCGGCGGCCGCGAGATCGCGCGGCGCCTGCAAGCCGACCTGGATACGGCGGCGGAGCGGTGAGGGGTGTCCAAGCCTCCCTCTCCCCTTCAGGGGAGAGGGCCGGGGAGTGGGGGAGTCGTAGGGATGGCGCGCTGCCGTTCCCCGGACTCCCCCACCCCAACCCCTCCCCCGAGGGGGAGGGGCTCAAGTAGATGCTCTTCCCCACGCTCACCTTCGGTCTCTTCTTCCTCGCCACCTTCGGGCTCGTCTGGTCGGTGCGGGACAATGAGTGGCGCAAGATCCTGCTGCTGCTCGCGAGCTGGCTGTTCTACGGCGCGTGGGACTGGCGGTTCGTGGCGCTGCTGATCGGATCGGCCTTGCTCAACTGGGGCTGCGCGCGATTGATCGCCGCCGCACCGGACGCAGCGGCGGGGCGGCGCAAGGCGCTGCTGATCGTGGGCGTCGCCGCCAATCTCGCAATCCTCGGAATCTTCAAATATTACGACTTCTTCCTCGAGCAACTGGGCGTGCTGCTCGGCCGTTTCGGGATCGCGCGCGATCTGCCGCTGATGCAGATCGTGCTGCCCGTCGGCGTCTCCTTCTTCACCTTCCAGGCGATGAGCTACCTCGTCGACGTCGCCAGGAAGCGGATCGCGGCGGCGGCGCTGCTCGACGTGACGCTGCTGATGTCCTTCTTCCCGCATCTCGTCGCGGGGCCGATCGTGCGCGGCTCCGATCTGCTGCCGCAGTTCCGCGCGACCCCTAGGCTGACGCGCGACGCCGCGGCGATCGGGCTGGTGCTGATCGTCTGGGGATTGTTCAAGAAAGCGGTGATCGCGTCGGAGCTTTCGACCGGGCTGGTCGATCCCGTGTTCTTCGATCCCGCCGGCCATTCCCGGATCGATCTGATCGCCGCGGCCTATGGCTATGCGGTGCAGATCTACTGCGACTTTTCGGCCTATAGCGATATGGCGATCGGGCTGGCGGCGCTGCTCGGCTATCGTTTCCCGCTCAACTTCGACCAGCCCTATCGCGCGACCAGCCTCCAGGATT
Organism: Sphingomonas bacterium; assembly: GCF_903644055.1. Taxonomy (GTDB): domain Bacteria; phylum Pseudomonadota; class Alphaproteobacteria; order Sphingomonadales; family Sphingomonadaceae; genus Sphingomonas_I. The sequence continues at coordinate 1,338 of NZ_CAHJXD010000236.1, forward strand.
TCTGGCGGCGCTGGCACATCAGCCTTTCGAGCTGGCTGCGCGACTATCTCTACATCGATGCGCTCGGCGGCAACCGGAAGGGCTTCGTGCGCCAATGCGTCAACCTGCTGGCGACGATGCTGCTCGGCGGCCTCTGGCATGGCGCGAAGTGGACCTTCGTGATCTGGGGGGGCTTGCACGGCGGCGTGCTGGCGATCGAGCGGATATGGGAGCGGCTGCGCCCCGGCGAATGGCCGCGAATGCCGCGCTGGCTGGGGCTGATCGCGACCTTCCATATCGTCGTGCTCGGCTGGATAGTCTTCCGCGCGGAGAGCTTCGCGCAGGCGAGCGCCTATCTCGCCGGGCTGTTCGGCCCGGCGGGCGGGGCGGAGGCGGCGCTGGCGGTGACGCCGCTGGCGGTGGCGCTGATCCTTTTCGGGCTGGCGATCCACGCCGCGCCCGCCGATCTCGGCCAGCGTCTCGCGCTAAGATTGCGGCTGCTGCCGTGGTGGGTGTTGGGATTGCTGGCCGGGGTGGCGATCCTGATCGTCGATGCGATGCGCTTCGAAGGGGTTGCGCCGTTCATCTATTACCAGTTCTGAGGAAGCATGATGCCGCGTGAGACGCCGTCGCCGATCGATCTGCCCGCCGCTCCGCTGGATGCGCCCGGCCTCGGCTGGACGGCGGCGGCGCTGACGACCGCCGCTCTGTTCCTGCTCGCCGCCAACGCCGTCTCGCTGCGCGACTGGGCCGAGAGCCTGACGCCGGGCCCCACGCAGGCGCGCTTCGCCGAGGCGACCGAGCAATGGGCGGCACTCACCGACGGCGCCGGGATCGGCCTCGCCCGCGCCTGGCTCCACGCGCGCTGGAAGCAGGCCGAGGCGGCGCGCTTCGGGTGACGGAGAGCGCCGATCGGGCCGCGCGCGCAGGTTGACGTGACGCCCAAAGTCGCGCAATCGCGCCGCCTTCCGATCGCTCTGAGGCCCGATGGCGGAGTGGTTACGCAGAGGACTGCAAATCCTTGCACGCCGGTTCGATTCCGGCTCGGGCCTCCAAAATCCTGTCTGGCAGTGCCTGCTGACAGTTGAAAAAGTCCCTGATTTCCGCTAGTTTATGGGCAATCGCTGATCGTCAGTGATCGCCTCTGTTTGCCCGCAAGTGCGGATGATGGGGGCCTAATTTGGGGGCCTTGTGAGGCCCCGCAGAATCGAGGCCCCCAATGGCGCTGACCGATACCGCGATCCGAAATGCCAAGCCCACCGACAAACCTTACAAAGTGACAGACTCGCAGGGGCTGTATCTGCTGGTCAATCCGCGAGGCAGCAAGCTGTGGCGCGTCAAATACCGCATGAACGGCGTCGAGCGGAAATTGGCGTTGGGGCCTTACCCCGAGATCACGCTGGCCGAAGCACGCGCGGCCCGTGATGCGGCCCGCAGACAATTGGCTCACGCCGTCGATCCCAATGTCGCTAAGCGGCAGGCGCGTATCGAGGCGAGCATTCGCGCCAGCAACAGTTTCGCTACCGTTGCCGAGGAACTGATAGAGAAGAAGACGCGCGAGGGGCTCGCGGAGCCTACGCTGGAAAAAATGCGTTGGTTCGTGAAACTACTGGGCACGGATTTCGGCAAACGCCCGGTCACCGAGATCATGCCGCAGGAACTTTTGCACGAGCTGCGTAAGCACGAGCGGCGAGGCCGCTTGGAAACGGCTAACCTGCTTCGATCCTTTGCTAGCCGGGTTTTTCGTTATGCCGTTGCAACAGCGCGCGCCGAACGCGATCCAGCCCAACTGCTGATCGGCACCCTTACATCTCCGAGGGTCAAGCATTTCGCAGCGATCACCGATCCGGTGGCGTTCGGCGCGCTGCTCCGGGCGATCGAGGATTATCAGGGCGATCCGTCCGTCATGTATGCTCTGAAACTCACACCCCATGTGTTCCAGCGCCCTGGTGAACTCCGGCAGATGGAATGGGCCGAGATCAACTTCGACAAGGCGGTCTGGATAATCCCGGAAGGGAAGATGAAGATGCGCCAGCCCCATTCGGTGCCCCTGTCCCGGCAGGCCTTGGCGATCCTAACTGAGATGCGCGGATTATCGGGTTCGGGGCGCTATGTGTTCCCCTCGGTCCGGACGCGGGCAAGGCCGATCAGCGACAACACGATCAACGCTGCGCTGCGGCGCATGGGCTATTCCAAGGAGCAGATGACCGCCCACGGCTTCCGTACATCCGCGTCGTCGCTGCTGAACGAATCTGGCAAGTGGAACCCCGACGCCATCGAACGGGCATTGGCGCATATGGTGGCGGGCAGTGTTCGGCGCATCTACAACCAGTCTGCCTACTGGAAGGAGCGCGTCGAGATGGCGCAGTGGTGGAGCGACTATCTGTGCAGGCTTCGCGACGGAGGCATGTGAGCTTCTCTTACGAACAAGGAGGATCATGGATAATCAGAAAGAGGTCCTTCCGCTCCGGATAATCGCAGCGAGGTTCATCAGTAGCAACGAGCTTGAAGGCCTGGCTGAACTCGACCGCATCACTGCGGATGTGTACGGCCTGATTCAAACAAAGTATTTGGTCTGGTGGATCGCATTTTCGGCGGCACTGTTCGCCTCTGCAATCACCCTGCTCCCCGGCATCGGATTGACTCTCGCAGGAGTAAAGGGTGGTGAAATCGTTGCAGCCATCGGGCTGATACCGTTCGGTCTCTTGCTTGCCGTGGTCAGCTATTGGCGCATCCTCCAATATGGAAGCATGAGGGCGTCCCAGCCGCAAAAGGCGGTGTACGCGAACCCGGACGATCCTGCCGCGCGAAATCTGGAACGCCTGTTCGCGTTGCTCCAACTCGAAACGACCCCGCGCGCCTTCTACGTCACAAGGAATGGCGTGAAACGGTACATCAACGAGCGCTATTTCTTCGGCAGCCTTCGTGCTGCGTATGTCTCCAAGGAAAGCCCGGTGCGTGAGGTGCTGTTCGCGCCGATCGGTTTCTGGTTTTCCCGCGAGATTTTCATGGATGTCGATGTCGACGCCCTGATCGCACAGGCCAAGGCGAAACCGAATCGGGGCGCGCCCAAGACCTATGATTACACCGACGCGGTAATGTCGCTGATCGAGCACCCGGTCGTTCGAGCCATCGACGTAAACAAACGTGGCAACCAGACCCAGATCGCGGACCTGCTTGAAGACTGGTACCGCACCAAGGGCGGCTCCATTCCCAGCAGAACCCAATTGTCGCTTTACGCCAAGCTGATTCTGGAGGTGATCGCGAAAAATCGCGCGGCTAAATCATAGCCCCGATTGCCGATGAATGACGGCCTTCAGCCAGTTCGAACCTTCGTCTTTTGCCGAGAAAGCATCAGAATTCGCTGATTTCTGCGATATTTCCCTACCGTTGGAAATGCCGGCGAACGCCTGCAAATGGTCCGGTCTCCCGCCGCAAATCGGCAACCACGGAGACGCACATGGAACCGCTTGCCCTCTCGATCAACGCAGCCGCCAAGGCCCTGAGCATTGGCCGTTCATCCATATATGGCCTGATCAAGTCTCACAGGCTTGAGGCGATCAAGATCGGAACCAGAACGCTGGTGACGACCGCATCGCTCACCCGGCTGGCACAGTCCCGCAAGGACGCCTGACTCAGAGACGTTCCGTGGGAGTTGGCGGGCCACTCCGCGCCTCCGGGTCACCCTCCCGACAATCTGCACGCTTTCGCGTGATTTCACGAAAGGATGTCCCATGCCCGTTTTCCGCAAGGCCGCGGACCGGCTTGCCGACCTGCTGCGCAATGATCGCAGGGTTACGTATCGCGTTTCGATCAACGCCCGTTTCGCGCGGTATGTGACGCCTCTGATGGATCGGCTTGCCGCCGATGACGAGGACGGCGAGACCTTGCGCTCCGCACTGGTCTCTTGGCGGTATTCGCAACGCCCGCCGATCGCCGTCTATCAGGGCGATGTCTCCACCTGCCGGATCGACGGCCCGTGGCAGATGACGAAGCGTCGCTGGTTTCCGCTGGGGGGTCTGATCCTCTCCCCCGGCGTCACCGCACACCTCAATCCGTTCGAGGCGCAGGCGCTGCACAAGCGGATGCAGGAGGCGATTGAGGATACCACCCTCGCATGGGTTCGCGATCATGATCTTCGCAGTCATCGCCGAGGCCCGGAGGAAATCGACCGGATCGTGGCCGACCCCGCCGCCAAGGTGATGATCGCGGCATGGGCATTCGGGCAGCGCGGGGCCAACGCCATGCCGAACACCAGCTCCGGTGAGGGCAGTGATTGCTGTTCCGGCGAAACCGGCGACGCCTTGTGCGAAGCCTGCCGGAAAGGGCCGGATCATGATTGAGCCGGTCACCCTTATGAGAGCGTTGCGGGGCTACGATGCTACGCATCGAGCCAACAATTCAGATACACACCTCACGCACGGGTGCATCCAGCTTTTCCGCCATTTTCCGAGAGTGCGCCCGGAGTGCGCTGCGCCATCGGATTATCGGACCCGCCAAATTCCGTCGTTTTTCGGGGGTGCGCCGCGCACTCCCACGGGGGCGGCGCTATGAGGCCGGTTCAGCACACCGTCCGCCTGCCCGTTCCGCTCGACAAGGCGCTTCGGGCGTTGGCTGAGCGACACGGCATGAGCGTTTACGCGGTCCTTCAACGTAGCGTGAAAGTGGGTGTCGCAGCGCTCGCCAATCCGCCCGCACCTGACACCGCCAGTCATGAGCTCGTCGCCGAGCTGGCATCAGTCAGCACCCGCATTGTCGATGTCGAGCGGATGCTGGACCGGGCCTTGTTCACCGCCTGCGCCGCCTATTGCTATGCGCGCAGCGCGGCGATGGGCGCGCGCAAAAGCGACGAGATCATCACCGCCGAAATCAACGCGGCCTATGATCGTCAGCGGCGGCTCTCACAGGAGAAGCGGCCATGAGCCAGCCCCATGATCGGCGTATCCATGCCGATGCCTTACGCCGGCACAATCGCATCAATCAGGTTCGGCGTTTCAAGCGGCAGGTCGGTATCATGCTGGCGTCGGTCGCCCTGGGCGCCGTGGCCGCTCCCTACGTGATGCTCGACCCGCAGACGGTGCAGTCGACCGGCACCTACTTCCAAGCCAAGGCGAAGGCCTGGGTATTCACGGGCACGGTCGAGAATCCCACAATCAGAATCAACTACAAGGGGCAGGTCTACGACGCGCTGGTCCAAGGCGTCATCGCCCATCCCTATTATCGGGAGGCGGTCCGCGCCACTCTGTCTTGGATCGTGCGCGGGTGCTGGCTGGGCTTTGCCGCTTGGCTGTCCGGCCTGTTCCTGTTGCGCAGAGCCGTGGCGCGACGACGCGAGCGCGCGTTGCGGGATCGCGTCATCGCCGGAACCTTGGTCACGACCGAGAAGCGACTTGCCAAGCTGACGGCCGCCGAAGCGGAGTCCGGCGCGCTCGCCATCGGCACGGTCCCGATCCCCTCACGTCTGGAAACCCGACACCTGGCAATGATCGGCACGACCGGCAGCGGCAAGACCACGGCCTTGCGCCAGCTGCTCGACGGGATCGAGGCGCGCGGCGAAGCGGCCTTGGTCTATGACACCAGCGGCGAGTTCATCGCGCACTACTACCGCCCGGCGCGCGGCGACATCATCCTCAACCCCTTCGACGCCCGTTGTGCCTTCTGGTCGCCCTTCGCCGAGATCGCCCACCCTGCCGATGCCGACCGCATCGCGCATCAGCTTATCACCGAAACCGGCCAGAGCGACCGGGACGTGTGGCTGGACACCAGCCGCATCCTTGTCGCCAACATGATCCGGGCGTTGTGGCGCGAACGCAATTGCACCTTGCCGGACCTGTTGGACGCGCTTCAGGTTCGGACCAAGGACGACCTGAAAATCTGGCTGGGCAACAGTTCATCGGCGCGCACCTTCGCCGAGGATGCCGACCGGGCGACAGGCAGCGTGTTGTTCATGCTCGCCAAGGCCGCGAACCTGATCCAGTTTTTGCGCGCGGAAGGCAGCGGCGGCGCGCCCTTCGCCTTCCGCGACTTCATCCACGGGCTGGACAAGCGCACAGGTCCACGGCCGTGGATATTCGTGCCGCGCAAGGAGGACTATTTCGAGGCATCCAAACCCCTGCTCGCCTGCTGGCTGGAATGCGCGGCGAGCGCCGTGCTGGGGCTTCCACCATCGCCCGACCGGCGCATCTGGTTCGTGCTGGACGAGCTGGCCGACCTGCCCCGCGTCGATAATCTCGCGCGACTGTTGCCGGAAGGGCGCAAGTTCGGCGCGGCCGTCGTGCTGACCTTTCAGGCGCTGGGCCAGATGCGGCATCGCTACGGGCCGCAGATCGCCGAATCCATGCTGGGCTGCTGCAACACCAAGCTGTTCCTGCAAACCATCGACAGCGAAACCCGGCAATGGGCCAGCCAGACCATCGGCGAGTGCGAGGTCGAAACCCAGACTATGACCGACGCGCTGGCCGAAGGCGACGATGCACCCCGCACCACCTTGGGCCGGACGCGGAAGATGCGGCCCGCCGTGCTGGAAAGCGAACTGCGCCTGCCCAAGTATGAGGGATATTTGCTGTTCCCGGACGGCTTGCCGGTGGCCCGGATCAGGCTGACCGCCGATCATATCGCGCGGCGCGGACCTGCCCGCCAGCCCGGATTCGTCGCGGGCGATCCCGACACCACGCTTTGGAAGCAGTCGGGAAATGTCGCGCCCGCACCGCCGCCCCCGCCGACGCCCGCCGGTCAGGGGCCGGTGTGATGGTGGCTTCCGTTTCGGCGCTGACCAGTTCGGCGCAGGCCAGCAGCTACTATGAGGCAGACGACTATTATTCGGAAGGCGGGCTTGCCCCCTCCGAATGGCAGGGCGCGGGCGCGGAAGCGCTGGGCCTGTCCGGCGAGGTGGACCGCGATCAGTTCCGCGAGTTGCTGGACGGCAAGGTGGCGGGGGCGCAGCTCGGCACCTTCCGCGATGGCCAGCTTGAGCATCGCCCCGGTTGGGACGTGACCTTGAGCGCGCCCAAGTCCGTGTCAATCATGGCCGAGGTGGCGGGCGACCTGCGGTTGGTCGCCGCGCATGGCGAGGCCGTGAAAACGGCGATGGCCCATGTCGAACGCCATATGGCCGCCACCCGCATGCGGGATGGCGGGACGGTGAACCGCGAGGCCACCGACAATCTCGTGATCGCGAGTTTCCAGCATGGCACCAGCCGCGCCCAAGACCCGCAGCTTCATACGCATAACGTCATCATGAACGCGACGCGGGGAGAGGATGGCGCATGGCACAGCCTTGAACCGCGCGCCATCTATCAGCTTCAAAAGCAGATCGGCGCGATCTACCGGCAGGAACTGGCGTTGAAGGTCCGCGAACTGGGCTATGAGATTGAGACGGGCAAGGACTCGCTGTTCGAGATCAAAGGCGTGTCCGCCGAGGTAATAGCCGCGTTCAGCACCCGCAGCGCGGAGATCGAGGCAGCATTGGCCGAGCGCGGCACGTCCCGCGACACGGCTAGTGCCATCGAGAAGCAGATCGCCACGCTCGATACGCGCGAGGCGAAGGTTGCCGCCGATCATGCCTCGCTTGTCGGGGAGTGGCGGGAGACGGCCAGCGGGGCCGGTTTCGGCGCGGCGGCGCGGCTGGCGATGATCGAGCAGGCCGAGGCCAAGGCCGCCGATCCTTCGCACCGTGCCGATATGGCAGCGCAGGCGACAATGGCGGATCGCGCGGTCGCCCATGCCGCCGACAAGCTGGGCGAGCGGCAATCGGTGTTTTCCGTTGCCGCCTTGCAGGAGGAAGCCGGAGGGATCGGGTTAGGCAAGGTCGGTCATACGCAAATCGGAGCCGCTATCGAGGCGGCAGCGAAACAGGGCGAGTTGGTCGACCGCACATTTCAGGACCGGCGCGGCGCGGAGTTTGCCGGGTTCACTACCCGCCAGAATGTCGAAACCGAAACCAAGATGCTGCGGATCGACGCCGAGGGGCGCGGCGCTCTTGCGCCCATCGCATCGCCGCTTACCGCCGCCAAGGCCGTCGCCAGCGCCGCAACGCAGGCCGAGCGGATGGGTTTTAGCTGGAATACCGACCAGCGCGCGGCGACCGAGCAGCTTCTGACCAGCCGCAGCCGGATCACCGCCTTGCAGGGTTACGCGGGCACCGCCAAGACCACGACCGTATTGGCGACCTTTGCCCGTGAGGCCGAAGCGCGCGGGATGGCGGTGACGGCATTGGCCCCCACCGCATCGGCGGCGATGGTGTTGGGCGAGGCGCTGAATACGCGCGGCGATACCGTTGCGCGGCATCTGCTATCGCCCGAGCGTCCTGATCCAACGCGGCCCGCCGCGTGGATCGTGGACGAGGCTTCTTTGTTATCGGCCCGCGATACCGCGCGCTTGTTCGACCTGGCCCACAAGCATGATGCCCGCGTCATCCTTGTCGGTGACGTGAAGCAGCTTGGTTCGGTCGAGGCGGGCGCGGCCTTCGCGCAGTTGCAAGGCGCAGGCATGGAAACGGCGAAGCTGGCCGAGATCGTGCGGCAGACCAATGAATCCACCAAGGAGGCCGTGCTGGCGTCCATCGAAGGGGACGCGAAGAAGGCGCTGACCGCGCTGGACCGTGGCGGCGGGCAGATCGTTGAGAACGCCGACCGGGCCGAGCGGTTCGCTGCCATCGCCGAGCGGTATGCTGGGCTGGACAAGGCCGGTCGCGCCCGCACCCTTGTTGTCGAGCCATCACGCGAAGGGCGCGAAGCGCTCACCGCCGATATTCGCGCGGCGCTGACCAGATCGGGCGCGCTGACCGGCCCCGCCGTCACCATGCATAGCCTTTCCAACAAGGGGCTGACCCGCCACGAAGCGCGCGATCCGATGAGTTACGAAAAGGGCGATGTTGTCCGCTTCACCCGCGACTATGCCGACAAGGGTGTGACGCGCGGCGAAGCCTACCGCGTCGAGAGCATCGACCCCGCCAAATCCGCCATTGCGCTCAAATCGGAGGACGGGCGCGATGTGGATTGGCGCTTGCGGCAATGGGGGGCGGCCAATGCCCAAGCGTTCGCGCCGCAGACTCTGGAACTCAAAACCGGCGACAGCATCCGGTTCACTCGCAACGACCGGGAGGCAGGCCGGATCAATGGCGGGCGTGGCGAAGTGATCGCGGTGGACCAGCAGACCCGCACCGCCACCATCCAGACATCGCAGGGCAGGACCGAAACGCTCAATCTCGATTCCGCCCGCGACCGGCATATTGCCCATGCCTATGTCGAAACCGCCTTCGCCGCCCAAGGCCGCACCTCCGATCATGTCATCATCCATGCCGACAGTCGCGCGACTAACCTGATCGACCAGAAATCCTTCTATGTCGCGATTTCTCGCGCGAAGGAGTCCGTCGCGATCTTCACCAATGACCGGGCCAAGCTGGCGTCCGCCATCAACGAACGGGCCGGACAAGTGCAAACAGCGATTGCTGAGGTTGCAATGCCCACGCCTGTGGCTGGCAAGGGGATGGGGGCGGGGATGAGATCATAGTGTTGAAAAGCGGCCGCCTGGCTGGCGGCCCCAAGCCTCGGTTCTTTGCGGATCACTGTGTGGCGGAATCCGTCTGCAAGCTTTTGGAGGAACGCGGACATTCTGTGACCCGCCTCCAAGACGTACTTCGACTGATTCCCCGGACCCCCATGGTCGCCAAGGTTGCGCAGGAAAAAGATGAAATCCTGCTCAGCCATGATGGCGACTTCTCGGTTATCACCTCGACAAAGCGGAAGCGGCGCCGGTTTCGGAAGTTCAGCAAGGTCAACCTGAAGTGTACCCATGCCGTTGCTAGCAAGCGGCTGGCGGCGGCTTTGTTGTTGATTGAGTTCGAATACACAGTCGCTGAATCACGAACCGACAAACGCATTGTCATCGACGTCCAACCTACCTTGATCCGCACACTGCGATAGGCATCCCAAGGGGTGTGCGGTTCATCCCGATCACAAGACTCCGACCCGAATTGAATCGAATTTCCAAGGGATCAAATCTATTTGCGGCCCACGATGGACGCAACCATACTGGGTTCCCAAACGCAGGATGGAGGCCGAGATGGCAGAGGATGATGATTTTCTTGCGCAGTTGGATGCGGAGATAGTCGAACAGATCAAAAGTTCGGGCGGCGGCGATCCGTGGGCGCTCTACCTGATCCGCGCCCTCTGGCCGTACCCTTCCGGAGCTGAGCGGCAGGACACCCTCAAGGGTATAGAGGCTCAATGCGCTAAGGTGGGGCGCAAACTCAGGCCGACTTTCGAGCAAACGGTGCAGCGGACATTTAACAACCACAATTCCGATCGTTGCGGGCACGCGCCAAAGCACCCCTTATTCCACTGCGTGGGCGGGATTGGCTCTGGCGTGTGGGCGCTTCATCACGACAATGCGAAAGTTTGGATGGCGAAGAACGGGTACGAACTGGCTTAAGCGTGTGTCAAGGAGATAAATTGGTAGGATAATTGCTGTCGTATGAGCGAGATTAAGCGATTACTCCCTATACTTGATCGCTGGGCGCATGGCACCGGCACTATCGTATATTTGTATGGCAGTCGCGCTCGCGGTGACTATCATAATGATAGCGATGTTGATGTATTTGTCGAATGGCCTGCTGATTTGAACAACAGATTCGTTGATTGGTGGACATTGGAAAATGCAAATATCTTCAAGAATTTAAGTCACGATCTTGGCGCAAAAGTTCAAATTTTGGACCCCTGCGATAAAGAAATGCAGGTAAAAATTCGATCCGCAAAAATTGTTGGAAAATTTGGATGCGCGATGGCCATATTATTGCCGAGGCTTAAGCCGGTTCGGTGAGAATTAATCCATTGGTTGACAAAATGCCAATCCAAGCATTTGGCCACGGACGAACTGGGGACGCAAATGAAAACACTGTTATGGATTGTCGTTGTCGCCGGTGCATTAGCGACCGGAGTTGCGGAGGCCAAAACGCGATTTGAACCTTACGAAGCGCGCAACTCCGTAATTGAAGGGCAAGGTGGCTCTCGCACAACAAAGGATGGGATCGATTTCTGGACGATGGGCGATCCCCCGCGCAGATACCGGATCATCGGAATCATAAGAGATAACAGAGGGACAGGCGTTTTACATGGCAATGCCGTTGGTTCCTCTGGAATTGCTAAAAAGGTCCGAGACGTCGGCGGAGATGCCATCGTGTTGCTGAACCAAAACTCCTCTGTCAAAGGCATTTGGTCACAGGGCCAAGCTTCTACTTCTGGCAATCAGACCTACGGTTCCGGCCTGAGCATCCCGATTGAGGAGCGAGTGACTACTTTTGCCGTAGTGAAATATGTTGACCCGGAAGCAAGTTCGGGCACACCACCCGCAATGCCGCGATAGGATGATTTACTTCTCACCGGCACATCTCGTGTCGAGGGTCAACACTACTGTGGACGAAATGGGGCCTTTTTGGGGGCTTTTCCGAAGATGAGATCAATTTAGAATATTGATAATAAACTGAAATATCTTGGGAGTTGGATTCCGGCTCGGCTCCAGCGGCTTCCCTTATGCCGGCGATGACGGAGCCCTGCCCGCCGGGGGTGGGGGGTCGGGCAGGGCTCGCGCCACGCCAAGCAACTGTCGGATAGGGTAGACCCGACGAGGGGAGTTACGGAGCATCGCGTGCCGCGGTTTCAGATCCGGTGAAAAAGTTTTCGGGTCCGGCGACGGCGCTTCGTCACCTGCGCGATGCTCTGGCCTGACGCCGCGCGGCATCGCGGCTTGCGCGCAAACGCGGGCACTATAAATGTTGCGCGACGGCCGAGTGTACTGTAGACATAAAACACCTAAGAGAAAGAGCGGGGCGCGGTGACCGAACAGAATTTCGAGCGGCTGCGCGCGGCGATGGTCGCGAGCCAGTTGCGCACCACCGCGGTCGACGATCCGCGCGTGCTCGCGGCGATGGCCGCCGTGCCGCGCGAGCGCTTCGTGCCCGCCG
>NZ_CAHJXD010000237.1 GCF_903644055.1 Sphingomonas bacterium
GGAGGCGGGCGTGCCGCGCCGCCGCGTCGCGGTCGCGCGCGCGCTCATGCCGCGCGTTCCCGGCTCAGCGCTTCGTCGAGGATCGCCTGCACCAGCGCGTCGTAGCTCATCCCGATCAGCTTCGCCTGTTCGGGGACGAGGCTCAAGGGGGTCATCCCCGGCTGCGTATTGACCTCGAGCAGGAAGACCCCCGCCTCGCCCGCCGCATCGTCCCAGCGGAAATCCGATCGCGACACGCCCTTGCAGCCGAGCAGGACATGCGCCTTGACCGACATCGCCAGCATCGATGCCGCGACATCGTCGGGGATATTCTCGGCCGGGCAGACGTGCGTCGTCATACCGTCGGTATATTTGGCGGCATAATCGTACCAGCCGCTCTTGGGGATCAGCTCGGTGATCCCCAGCGCGCGCGGACCTTGCGGGCCGTCGAGCACCGAAACCGTCAGCTCGCGCCCCCGGATATAGGGTTCGGCGAGCAGGCTCTCGAAGTCGCTCCAGGGTCCCGGAACGTCGCCCCCGATCGGCGATCCGTAATTGCCCTCGGCGGTGACGATCGCGACGCCGACCGAAGATCCCTCGTTGACCGGCTTGACGACATAGGGCCGGGGCAGCGGATCGCCCGCGAACAGGCTCGCGCTCGTCACGATCCGCCCCGCCGGCATGCGGACGCCGTGAGGCACCAGCGCATTCTTGGTGAGCTGCTTGTCGATCGCGATCACCGATGTCGCGAGGCCCGAATGCGTATAGGCCAGCCCCATCAGGTCGAGCATCCCCTGCACCGTCCCGTCCTCGCCCGGCGTCCCGTGCAGCGCGTTGAACACGACGTCCGGGGCCGCCTCGGCGAGCCGGCGCGCGACGTCCCGCCCCATATCGATCCGCGTGACGCGATGCCCCAGCCGCGCGCAGGCCTCGGCGATGCCGTTCCCCGAGACCAGCGAAACCTCCCGCTCCGCCGACCATCCCCCCATCAGCACCGCGACGTGCAGGGTCATTCCTCCCCTCCCGCATGCGGGAGGGGATTACCCACCCGCTGTATCTCCCACTCCAGTTCCACCCCCGAATGCGCCAGCACCCGCGCGCGCACCTCTTCGCCCAACGCCTCGATCTCCGCCGCGCGCGCCGCGCCGAGGTTGAGCAGGAAGTTGGTATGCTTCTCGCTCACCTGCGCATCGCCTCGGCGCAATCCCCGGCACCCCGCCGCGTCGATCAGCGCCCAGGCTTTCCCGCCCGGCGGATTCTTGAAGGTCGATCCTCCCGTCCGGCTCCTCAGCGGCTGGCTCGCCTCGCGCTCGGCGGCGATCCGGTCCATCTCCGCCCCGATCGCCTCGGGGTCGCCGGGCGCCCCCTCGAACAGCGCCTCGACGACCACCGCGCCCTCGGGAAGGTCCGAATGCCGATACGAATAGCCGAGCCGAGCCGCCGGCCACGTCTCGATCCGCCCGTCGCGCAGCACCACGCGCACCTCGATCAGGATATCGCTGGCATCGCGCCCATAAGCGCCCGCGTTCATCCGCACCGCGCCGCCGACCGTCCCCGGTATCCCGCGCAGGAACTCCAGCCCCGCGATCCCCGCATCGCGCGCCGCGCTCGCGACGCTTATCCCCATCGCCGCCCCTCGCGCACGCACGCGGTTGCCCGGCTCGATCGCGACCCTGGCGAAGCTCTTGGGCAGCCGCACCACGACCCCCGGCACCCCGCCGTCGCGCACGATCAGATTCGATCCCACGCCGATCGGCATCACCGGCACCGCGGGATCGAGCCTCGCGAGAAAAGCCGCCAGATCCTCGACATCCGCCGGCCGCACCAGCCACTCGGCCGGCCCACCGGTGCGAAACCAGATGAAATCGGCAAGCGACCCCCGCGCCTCGATCGAACCCCGAAGGTCCTCCCCGGCACGGGGAGGGGGACCAGCCGCAGGCTGGTGGAGGGGGCTCTCAACGAGCGGAGCGCCCGGTCGAGAGCCCCCTCCACCACCGGCTTCGCCGGCGGTCCCCCTCTCCGTGCCGGGGAGGAACGAGGCAGAACCCCCGCTCACCCGCGCGCCTTCGCGATCGCCTCGGCGAGCCCGGCGGCCCATTTGGTGATATCCCCCGCCCCCAGGCAGATCACCATATCCCCGGCCCGCGCCTCGACGGCCAAAGCCTCCGCCAGGGCCTCGGGCCCAGCGATCTCCAGCGCCGCGCGATGCCCGCGCTGCTTCAGCCCCGCGACCAGCGCGCCCGCGTCGACCCCCTCGATCGGCGTCTCGCCCGCCGCATAGACGGGGGCCACATAGACGAGGTCCGCCTCGTTGAACGCGGTCTGGAAATCGGTCATCAGGTCGCGCAGCCGCGTGAAGCGGTGCGGCTGCACCACCGCGATCACCCGGCCAGTCGCGCCCTCGCGCGCCGCCGACAACACCGCCTTGATCTCGACCGGATGGTGGCCGTAATCGTCGATCACCGTCACGCCATCCACCTCACCGACCTTGGTGAAGCGCCTCTTGACCCCCCCGAACTTCGCGAACCCCGTCCGGATCGTCGCATCGGGCACGCCCAGCTCCAGCGCGACGCCGATCGCCGCCAGCGCGTTCTGGACATTGTGCCGCCCCGGCATCGGCAGCTCGATCCCCTCGATCGATCGCACAGTACCACCCCGCTCGCGGATCATCGCCTCGAAGCGGTTGCCGCCCGGGATCGGCGTCACGTTGACGCCGCGCACGTCGGCCTGCGCCGAAAAGCCGTAGGTCACGACCCGGCGGTCGCGGATCTTGGGCAGGATCGCCTGCACCTCGGGATGGTCGAGGCACATCAGCGCCGCGCCGTAGAAGGGCACATTCTCGACGAACTCGACGAACGCCGCCTTGACCGCATCGAACGAGCCGTAATGATCGAGATGTTCGGGATCGATGTTGGTGACGACCGCGACCGTGCCGTCGAGCCGAAGGAAGCTGCCGTCGCTCTCGTCGGCCTCGACCACCATCCAGTCGGAAGCGCCCAGCCGTGCGTTGGACCCATAGCTGTTGATGATCCCGCCGTTGATCACCGTCGGATCGACCCCGCCCGCATCGAGCAAAGCCGCGACCATCGAGGTCGTCGTCGTCTTGCCGTGCGTCCCCGCCACCGCGACGGTGGATTTGAGGCGCATCAGCTCGGCGAGCATCTCCGCGCGCCGCACGACCGGCACGCGCGTCTCCAGCGCCAGCTCGACCTCGGGGTTGCCGCGCTTGATCGCCGTCGAGGTGACGACCACCGCCGCATCGCCGAGATTCTCCGCTCTGTGCCCGATCGCCACCGGAATGCCGCGCTTGCGCAGGCCCTCGATCACATAGCCCTCGGCGACGTCCGATCCCTGCACGCTGTAGCCGAGATTGTGCATCACCTCGGCGATCCCCGACATGCCGATCCCCCCGATCCCGATGAAGTGGATCGTGCCGATATCGGTGCCGACGCCGCGCATCCTAATTCCTCCCCTGCAAGGGGAGGGGGACCAGCCGCAGGCTGGTGGAGGGGGCTCTCAACGAGCGGAGCGCCTGGTCGAGAGCCCCCTCCGTCACGCCTTCGGCGCGCCACCTCCCCGTGCCGGGGAGGAACTTGAAGGAGTTCCTCCCCGCGCCTCCCATCGCCAGCGTCCGCTTCACCGCCTTCTTCTTCGCCCGCACGTCATCCCCGATCGCATCCATCACCGGCGTCCGCCCGAAGCTCTCGACCAGATCGGCGAGCCGCGCCGCCGCGTCGGGGATCCCGCTCGCCTTGGCGTGCGCCGCCGCGACGATCAGCGCCTCGGGGTCCTCCAGCAGCGCGCCGATCTGCTGGCCGAGCGCTTGCGGGGTGAACATGGCCTGCGCGATCATCCGCGCGCCGCCGGCGGCGGACATCTCGCGCGCGTTGGCGGTCTGGTGATCGTCCATCGCGCTCGGCAGCGGCACGAGGATCGCGGGGCGCCCCGCCACCGTCAGCTCGGCGATCGTCGATGCGCCCGCGCGCGCGATCACGAGGTGCGATCGCGCCAATATCTCGGGCAGGTCGGGCAGATAGGTGGCGAGCTCCGCCGGAATGCCGAGCTCGCGATAGCGCGCGCGCACCTGCTCGATATCCTCGGGCCGGCATTGCTGGACGATCTGGAGCCGCTGGCGGATCGGCGCGGGCAGCAGCCCCAGCCCATCGGGCACCACCGTCGAAAGGATCGTGGCACCCTGGCTGCCGCCGGTGACGAGGATGCGGAACGGCGCCTGATCGTCGAGCGAGGGGAAGGGCTTCATGCCGATCTGGCGGATGATCTCGCGCACCGGATTGCCGACGAGGTGGACCTTCCGGGCATAGCGCGGCCGCAGCCGCTCGACACTGGGATAGGCGGTGGCGATCGCCTTGACGCGCCCCGCCACCAGCCGGTTGACGCGGCCCAGCACCGCATTCTGCTCATGCACCACCGTCGCGATGCCGTCGGCCGTCGCGCCGAGCAGCGCGGGCAGCGCGGGATAGCCGCCGAAACCCACCACCGCGGTCGGCTCGAAACTGTCGTACAGGCGCCGCGCCATCGCGCGTCCCGCCAGGATCCCGCGCGCCGCCTTCACCCAGCCCAGCGGCCCGCCCGCGACGCGCCCCGCCGGCATCACATGCACGGGCACGCCATCGAACAGCCCCGGTATCCGCTGCCCGCGCTCGTCGGTGATCAGCGCGACGCGATGCCCACGCGCCATGAGCTCGGCCGCCAGCGCATGCGCGGGCACCATATGGCCCCCGGTCCCCCCGGCGGCGAGCACGAAATGGCGGCTGACATTCATTGTGGGCGCTTACCCGCGATTCCACGTCACCACATAGGGCGAGCGCGTCAGGAAGGGATTCTTGCGCGTGAAGGCGAGCAGCAGCCCGAAGCCCAGGCTGAGCGCGATCATCGACGAGCCGCCATAGCTGATGAACGGCAGCGTCATCCCCTTCGAAGGCGCGAGATGGACGTTGACCGCCATGTTGATCAGCGCCTGCATCCCGAATTGCGTAACCAGCCCCGCGCTCGCCAGCATCAGGAAGCGATCCTCCTCGTGGAGCAATTTTATCAGCACGCGCATCACGATCGCCAGATAGATGAGCGCGATCGCCACGCAGGCGATCAGCCCGAATTCCTCCCCGATCACCGAGAAGATATAATCGGTGTGCGGCTCGGGCAGGTTGAGCTTCATCGTCCCCGCCCCCGGCCCGGTGCCGACGAAGCCGCCATGCGTCAGCGTCCGGAGCGCGCTCTCCACCTGCCCGCCGACCTCGCGGTGCGCGGGATCGTCCGAATTGAGGAAGCGCCCGATCCGCTCGTGCGCCACCGGATAGAATTCGTAGGCCGCGCCCACCATCGCGATCGCGGCACCGCCGAGCGCCGCCAGCCACTTCATGCCCACGCCCGAGATCATCAGCATCATCGCCCATACCACCGCGAAGATCACCGTCTGCCCGAAATCGGGCTGCTTCATCAGCAGCGCGGCGACCACAGCGAGGAAGCCGCCGGTCATCGCGGTCGTCGGCAGCTTGCTGTCCCGCGCGGTCAGCGACAGCATCCACGCCACCGCGACGACGAACATCGGCTTGAGGAATTCGGCGGGCTGCACCTGCACGCCGCCGAAATACAGCCAGCGCTGCGCGCCGTTCTTCTCGGCGCCGCCCAGGATCGGCACCAGCACCAGCATCAGCGTGAACATCACCGCGCCGACCAGAGCCGCCCGCCGCGCCGCCGCCTTGGGCAGCATCGATACGCCGATCAGGATCGGCACCGAAATCCCCGTCCAGATCAATTGCCGCCAGAAATAATAGAGCCGCGGGAAGGCATGGTGCGCATCCGAATAGCGGTGCGCCGCCGCCGGCGCCGCCGCGGCCACCGCGATCAGCCCGATGCCGATCAGCAAGGTCACCAGTGCTAGCAGCACGCGATCGATTTCCCAGAACCAGATCGCCAGCGCCGATCGATCGCCCCGCCCGAAGCGATCGCCCTGCCGCTTGCGCCTGGGCGCGGGTGTCGAACCGTCTGCCGCCATCGTCGCCATCAAAGTGCCCCTACCCGATTGGACCCGTTCGTCCCGAGCGAAGTCGAGGGACGTGCCGCTCGCGAGCGGAGAACGTGTCTCGACTTCGCTCGACACGAACGGGAAAGTTTCGGTTCCCGCCTCACAATGCCCCCACCGCCGCGCGAAACGCCTCGCCCCGCGCCTCGTAATCGCTGAACTGGTCGAACGAGGCGCACGCCGGCGACAGCATCACCACCTCCCCCGCCCGCGCCGCCGCCGCCGCGTCACGCACCGCGACATCTAGCGTGATGCTCTCCGTCACCGGCTTGCCTGCCTCGCGCAGGATGCGTGCGAACATCGGCCCCGCCTCCCCGATCGTATAGCCCGCCCGTACATGATCGAAGTGCGGCTTGCAGTCGTCCAGATCGTCCGTCTTGGGCAGTCCGCCGAGAATCCAGTGGATAAGTGGGTAGGCCGCGAGCGCCGGCGCGGTCGCGGTGGCGTTGGTCGCCTTGCTGTCGTTGACGAAGAGCACGCCCGCCTTCTCCGCGACGCGCTCCATGCGGTGGGGGAGGCCGGGGTAGGTGCGCAGGCCTTGCTCGATCGCATCGTGGGACAGCCCGAGCAGCCTGCACGCCGCGATCGCGCAGGCGGCGTTCTGGGCATTATGCGGTCCCTGCAGCGCGGGCCAGCGCGATTGATCGGCGATGTCGTGCGACGTCACCACCGTCACCGCGTGCTCCTGCGCAGGAGCACGAAGCCCGTCTGCGATCGCGCGCGTCGCATCGTCCTCGGTCGCGATCACCGCGCCATGATCGGGGGACTGCATCGCGAACAACCGCGCCTTGCTCGCCGCATAGCCCTCGAACCCCGCATAGCGATCGAGATGATCGGGCGTGATATTGGTCAGCACCGCGACATCGCAGTCGAGCGTGAAGGTGATGTCGATCTGATAGCTGGACAACTCCAGCACATAGACGCCGCCCTCCGCCAGCGGCGCCCGCGAGAGGATCGGCAGGCCGATGTTGCCGCCCATCAGGCTCGGCACCCCCGCCGTTTCGAGGATATGGTGGATCAGCGCGGTGGTGGTCGATTTGCCGTTGGTGCCGGTGATGCCAACCACTTTGTGCGGCGGCAGCGAGGGGCGGGCCTGCGCGAACAATTCGATGTCCCCGATCACGGGAACGCCGGCATCGCGCGCCTTGGCGGCGATCGGATGGCGATTGAGCGGGACGCCGGGGGAAACGACGACGGCCTCGAACCCGGCAAGATCGATCGCGAGCGGATCGGCAAACGTCAGTTCCTCCCCGGCACGGGGAGGGGGACCATCCGCAGGATGGTGGAGGGGGCTCTCAACCAGCGGAGTGCTCTGCATCGAGCCCCCTCCACCACTCGCCTTGCGAGCGGTCCCCCTCCCCGTGCCGGGGAGGATCGCGTCGCGCTTCGCCTCGTCGCTGTCCCACGCGACGACGCTCGCCCCGCTCGCCAGCAGCGCCTCCACCGTCGCCGCCCCGCTCCGCGCCAGCCCGAGCACCGCGTAGCGCTTGCCCCGAAAGACCGGACTCGTGATCACCGGAGCTTCAACGTCGCGAGGCCGGCCAGCGCCAGCACGAAGCTGATGATCCAGAAGCGGATCACCACGGTCGGCTCGCTCCAGCCGAGCTGTTCGAAATGGTGGTGGATCGGCGCCATCTTGAAGATGCGCTTGCCGGTGCGCTTGTAGAAGAACACCTGGAGGATCACCGAGACGGTCTCCAGCACGAACAGGCCGCCGACCACCAGCAGCACGATCTCGTGGTGTGCGGTCACCGCGATCGCGCCCAGCGCGCCGCCGAGCGCGAGGCTGCCGGTATCGCCCATGAACACTGCCGCCGGGGGCGCGTTGAACCACAGGAAGGCGAGGCCGCCGCCGATGATCGCGGCGGTGAGGATCGTCAGCTCGCCCGCGCCGGGAACGTGCGGGATGCCGAGATAGGTCGCGAATTTGATGTTGCCGACGAGATAGGCGATCACGAAGAAGGCGAGGCTGGCGATCACCACCGGCATCGTCGCGAGCCCGTCGAGCCCGTCGGTCAGGTTCACCGCATTGCCGAAACCGACGATGATGAACGCCGCGAACAATATGTAGAACGGCCCCAGATCGATCACCGGCCCGTTGTAGAAGGGCAGATAGAGGATCGTGCTGTTGCCGCGCGTAATGATATAAGCGGCGACGCCCGCGACGATGAATTCCAGCACCAGCCGCACCCGGCCCGAAACCCCGGCATGGCTGCGCTTCCTGACCTTGTCGTAATCGTCGAGGAAGCCGATCAGCCCGAAGCCGAGCGTCACCAGCATGCACGCCCAGACGTAGCGGTTGGTGAGGTCCATCCAGACCAGCATCGAGAAGGTGACGCTGGTCAGGATCATCAGCCCCCCCATCGTCGGCGTGCCGATCTTGGAGAGGTGCGTCTGCGGGCCGTCGGCGCGGATCGGCTGGCCCTTGCCCTGGCGCACGCGCAGCCAGCCGATGAAGCGCGGCCCGATCAGCAGCCCGATCGCCAGCGCGGTGATCGCCGCGGCGCCCGCGCGCACCGTGGTGTAGCGAACGAGGTTGAGCAGGTGGGGGAAGCCGAATTGCTCGGCGATCCAGTGCAGCATTCAGTTCACCCCCGAAAGCGCGTCGACCAGCCGCGCCAGCCCGACCGAGTTCGATCCCTTGACGAGCACCGCATCACCCGCGCCGATCAGCGCGCGCGCCTGATCGGTCGCGGCGGCGGCGTCGGCGACAAGCGCGAAGGCGATCCGGCCCTCGAGCGCTTCGGCGAGCGGCGCCATCTCCGATCCGACGAGCAGCGCGAAATCGACGCCCGCCGCCTCGATCGGCTGCGCGAGCGCGGCATGCTGTTCCGCCTCGGCCGGGCCGAGCTCCTTCATCGCGCCGAGGATCGCGATGCGGCGGTCGGCGCGCTCCGCACCCAGCACCGCCAACGTCGCGCGCATCGAGGCGGGATTGGCATTATACGCCTCGTCGATCAGCAGCGCGTCCCCCGCCCGCGTGCGGACCGCAAGCCGCCGCCCGCGCCCCGCCAGCCC
>NZ_CAHJXD010000238.1 GCF_903644055.1 Sphingomonas bacterium
GCATGACGGATACTTTGCGGAACATCCCAGACGTTGAACCCGTGGACCCTCGCCCCTAAGGCAAGCCGGTGCCCGAGCCCTTCTACATCACCACCGCGATCAGCTATCCCAACGGGCGGCCGCACATCGGCCACGCCTATGAGGCGATCGCGACCGATGCCATCGCGCGCTATCAGCGCCTCTCGGGCCGCGACGTCTATTTCACCACCGGCACCGACGAGCATGGCCTCAAGATGGCGCAAGCCGCGCGCGCGCGAGGCATCACCCCGCGCGCGCTGGCCGATGAAATGTCCTGTCTATTCCGTGAGATGGATGACGCTCTGAACATCTCTTACGATCGTTTCATTCGCACAACCGAGCCCGGTCACTACGCCGCCAGCCAGGCGATCTGGCGCGCGATGGCGGCCAGGGGCGATATCTACCTCGATCGGTACGAAGGCTGGTATTCGGTGCGCGACGAGGCTTTCTATGCCGAAGCCGAGCTGGTCGAAGGCGAGGGGGGCGACAAGCTTTCGCCTCAGGGCACGCCGGTGGAATGGACCGTCGAGGAAAGCTGGTTCTTCCGGCTCTCGGCCTATGCCGATCGCCTGCTCGCGCATTATGAAGCGCATCCGGAGTTCATCCGCCCCGAAAGCCGCCGCAACGAGGTGCTGAGCTTCGTGCGCGGCGGGCTCGCCGATCTCTCGATCTCGCGCACCAGCTTCGATTGGGGCGTGCCGGTGCCGGATTCGCCGGGGCACGTGATGTATGTCTGGGTCGATGCGCTGACCAATTATCTGACCAGCGCCGGCTACCCCGACGATCCCGCGCGCTGGCCCGCCGACCTGCACGTCATCGGCAAGGACATCATCCGCTTCCACGCGGTCTATTGGCCGGCCTTCCTGATGTCCGCCGATCTCGCGCTGCCGCGCCAGGTGTTCGGCCACGGCTTCCTGCTCAACAAGGGCGAGAAGATGTCGAAGTCGGTCGGCAACGTCGTCGATCCGCTGGAGATGGCCAGGCTCTACGGCGTCGATCAATTGCGCTACTTCCTGCTGCGCGAAGTCAGCTTCGGGCAGGACGGCAGCTACGGCCACGAGGCGATCGTCACGCGATCGAACGCCGATCTCGCCAACGGGCTCGGCAATCTCGCGCAGCGCTGCCTCAGCATCGTCGCCAAGAATTGCGGTGGTCGGGTGCCGGCACCCGGCCCGGCGCACGATCAGCTCGGCCTCGGCGCGCTCAAGCCGCAGCTCGATGAGGCGATGGCCGATCTCGCGCTGCATCGCGCGCTGGAGATCGTCTGGGACGGCGTGGCGCTCGCCAACCGCTATTTCGCCGACATGGCGCCGTGGAGCTTGCGCAAGGAAGATCCCGCGATGGCCGATGGCGTGCTGTACTGGACCGCCGAGGCGGTGCGCCAGCTTGCGATCCTCGTCCGCTGGGCGATCCCCGCGAGCGCGGACAGCCTGCTCGACCAACTGGGGCAGGGGCCGGATGCGCGCGATTTCGCGGCGCTGCCGTCGCCGCTCGTGCCGGGCTTGACCTTGCCCCCTCCGCAGGGCGTCTTCCCGCGCTGGACGGAGCCCACCTGATGCCGAACGTCGGATGCTGATCGCCGATGCTGATCGATAGCCATTGCCACCTCAACTATAAGGGCCTGGTCGAGGAACAGGGGGCGGTGCTGGCGCGCGCGCGGGCGCGGGGCGTGACGGGAATGCTCAACATATCCACCCGCGAACGCGAATGGGAGGAGATCGTCGCCACCGCCGTGCGCGAGCCCGATGTCTGGGCCTCGGTCGGAATCCATCCGCACGAAGCCGACGAGCATCCGGACGTGGACGCCGCCAAGCTGATCGCCGCCGCCGCGCATCCCAGGGTGATCGGGATCGGCGAGAGCGGGCTCGATTATTATTACGATCATTCGGATCGCGATCGCCAGCGCGCCAGCTTTCGCGCGCACATCGCCGCCGCACGGGAGACCGGCCTGCCGCTGATCGTCCACACGCGCGATGCCGAGGCGGACACCGCCGCGATCATCGCGGAGGAGATGGGGAAGGGGGCGTTCCCGGCGCTGATCCACTGCTTCACCGCCAGCGCCGCGTTCGGCCGGCAGATGCTCGCGCTCGGCCTGTCGATCTCCATTTCGGGGATCGTCACCTTCAAGAATGCCAAGGCGCTGCAAGAGGCCGCCGCCGAGCTCCCCGCCGATCGCCTGCTGATCGAAACCGATGCGCCGTTCCTCGCGCCCGTGCCGCATCGCGGCAAGACGGGCGAGCCGGCATTCGTCGCCGATACCGCGGCCTTCCTCGCCAGATTGCGCGGCATCGAAACCGAAAAGCTCATGGAACAGACGGCCGATAACTTCTTCAAACTGTTCGGGAAGGCGCGCGCGTGAAGCTGACGATGCTCGGCTCCGGAACATCGTCCGGCGTGCCGCGCATCGGCAATATCTGGGGCGATTGCGATCCCGCCGAGCCGCGCAACCGCCGCACTCGCGCGTCGATCCTCGTGCAGACCACGCAGACGACGATCCTCGTCGATACCGGCCCGGACATGCGCCAGCAGCTCCTGGATGCGAACGTCGGCGCGATCGACGCGGTGATCTGGACGCACGATCATGCCGATCACAGTCACGGCATCGATGACATGCGCCAGCTCTTCCTCCTCAGCAAAGCTCCCATTCCGGGCTATGCGCGCGCCGAAACGCTGGATCTGCTCGCGGAGCGTTTCGGATACGTCTTCGAGGGCGGCCGGGGCTATCCGCCGACCGTCGATGCGCGCGTGCTTGGCGACGATCTGATGATCGGCGATATCCGGGTGCGGGTTACCGATATGCCGCATGGGCGGATATTCTCATCGGGCCTGCGGTTCGATCATGCCGGCACGTCGATCGGCTATGCGACGGACTTTCACGCGATGACTCCCGAAATGGCGGCCTTGTTCGCGGGCGTGGACGTCTGGGTGCTCGATGCGGTGCGCCGCGCGCCGCACCCGACGCACACGCATGTCGCCAAAGCGGTGGAGCATGTCGCGGCGCTCAAGCCCGCGCGCGCGATCCTGACGCATATGGATCAGTCGCTCGACTATGCGACGCTGGCGAAGGAACTGCCGCCGGGAAGCGAGCCCGGCTATGACGGCCTGGTGGTCGATCTCGCATGACCGAATCGCAGATGATCGGATTGGTCGGCTCGTTATGCGCGATCCTTCTGGTCGGCAGCGGCATCGTCCGACGCAGGATGGATCCGCGCTCGATCGCGGCGCTGGTCGCGGCTTGGGCGGGCATCATCCTGTTGGGCATGCTGCTGGCCAACCTATGGCTGCGTCACCGCGGCTGATATGAAGTTTTACATAATATATATTATCAGATTGAGATCGTCATATGCGCGACCTTGGTGAAGATCCCCCCATCGACCGTCTTCTCGCCGTCATGGCGCGCCTCCGCGATGCCGAAACCGGCTGCCCCTGGGATGTCGCCCAGACGTTCGAGACGATCGCGCCCTATACGATCGAGGAGGCCTACGAAGTCGCCGATGCCTGCGCGGCCGGCGATATGGCGGCGCTCAGGGATGAGCTCGGCGATCTGCTGCTCCAGGTCGTCTTCCACGCGCGGATCGCCGAGGAGCTTGGCGCCTTCGCCTTCGCCGATGTCGCCGGGGCGATCGCCGACAAGATGGTGCGGCGGCATCCGCACGTGTTCGGCGATAGCCCGCGCGAGAATGGCCATGCGCAATGGGAGACGATCAAGGCCGGCGAGCGCGCCGACAAGCCCGATCCGAGCGCGCTCGCCGGCGTCGCGCGCGCCCTGCCCGCGCTGATGAGATCGGAAGAGCACACGTCTG
>NZ_CAHJXD010000239.1 GCF_903644055.1 Sphingomonas bacterium
TGATCGACGCCGGCGGCGACGGCACGGCGGCGGAGATCGCCCAGCGCGTCGCGACGGCGGGTGCACCCACCACCCGCACCGCCGCCGCGATCATCGCGGGCGAGCGGCGGATGATGCGCGTCACCGATGTGCCGATCGCGGGCAGCGGCGTCGCGGGCTTCGCGGTCGACATGCAGGATCAGGAGGATGCGCGCGCCGATCTCGCGCGCTTCGCCGATGCGCAGCGCGCGATGCTCGATCGCTTGTCGGCGGGCGTTGCGCAATTCGGGCCGGACCGCGCGCTGACCTTTTACAACCGCCACTTCCTCCGCCTGCTCGCGCTCGATGCCGATTGGCTGGCCGACCGGCCCGAATTCGATCGCGTGCTCGAACGAATGCGCGAGTCGCAGCGCGCTCCGGAAAGCCGCGACTTTCCGACATGGCGCGCCGATCGCCGCGCCTGGTTCAACTCGGCCGAGCCGGTCGAGGAGAATTGGCTGCTGCCGGGGGGGACGCATCTCCGCGTCGTCGCCCAGCCGCTGCCCGATCGCGGCCTGCTCGTCATCTTCGAGGATCGCACCGAGCATCTCCAGCTCGCCAGCGCGCGCGATACGTTGCTGCGCGTGCGCGCGGCGACGTTCGACAATCTGTTCGAGGCGATCGGCGTGTTCGCGGGCGACGGCCGCCTCCACCTCTGGAACAACCGCTTCCGCGAGCTCTGGGGCCTCAGCGAGGAATATCTCGTCCAGCATCCCCGCGTCGACGCGCTGGCGCAGGAGATCGCGCCCCGTCTGGAGGAGCCGAAGCAGGCCGCGCAGATCCGCGAGATCGTGCGCTTCGCCACGATCGAGCGCCAGCAGCGCGCTGGCCGGCTGACGCTGAGCGACGGGCGGCATTTCGAATATGGCGCGGTGCCGCTGCCCGACGGCAACGCGCTCTTCACCCTGCTCGATATCACCGCCAGCCGGCGGATCGAGGATGCCCTGCGCGATCGCAACCAAGCGCTGGAAGAGGCGAACAGTCTCAAGAGCAATTTCGTCGCCAACATGAGCTACGAGCTGCGCGTGCCGCTGACGACGATCACCGGCTATGCCGAGATGCTTTCGGAGGGCTATGCGGGCCCGCTGGCGCCGGTGGCGAAGGAATATCTCGATGCGGTGCTGACGGGCGTCGAGCGTCTGCGCTCGGTCATCGGTGACGGGCTCGATCTTACGCAGAGCGAGATCGGCAGCCTGCCGCTCGATCTCGCGCCGGAGCGGCTGAACGACATTGCGCGGGAAGCGGCCCATGCCGTCGCCGACGCGGCCGCGCAGGCTGGCGCGCGGCTGGCGCTCGATCTCGCGCGCGAATCTCCGATCGTCGCGGGGGATCGGCGGCGCCTGTTGCAATGCCTCGATCATCTGCTGCGCGGCATCATCGCGCAGCTCCCGCCGGGTTCCCAGGTCGTTACCGAGACCAGAAGCGACGACGCGTCGGCCGAACTGCTGATCCGCGCGCCGTCGATCCGCCCGGCCGAGGAGATCGATAGCGGGGGCGGCCTTCTCGAGGCGGGCCTGCCGTTGGTGCGGCAGCTCGTCGAGGAACATGGCGGCAGTCTGTCGGTCAGCTTCGAGCAGGCGACGGGCGCGTGCATAGCGATCAGGCTGCCGATCGCGCCCGATGCCTGAGCCCGCGATCCTCCTCGCCGATGCCGCGGCGACCGATGACGTCGGACGCGCGCTCGCGCCGTTGCTGCGCGTCGGCGACGTCGTCACGCTCTCGGGGCCGCTCGGCAGCGGCAAGACGAGTTTCGCGCGCGGCCTGCTTGCCGCCTTGGGGCTGGAAGGCGATGCCCCGAGCCCGAGCTTCGCGCTGGTCATCGCTTATGCGCCGCCCGAAATCCGCCTGCCGGTCTGGCACGTCGATCTCTATCGTCTGGCGGCGGCGGCGGATGTGCTGGAGCTGGGGCTGGAGGATGCGCTGGCGGATTCGGCGTTGCTGATCGAATGGGCCGATCATGGCCTGGCGCGCTGGCCCGAGGCGCTGGCGCTGCGATTCGCGGTCGAAGGCGAGGGGCGGCGCTTGACTTGGACCGTCGGCCCGGCATGGGCGGAACGATGGCCACCCCCGCCGCCGCGATGATCCCGCCCGAGGCGGCGCCGGCCTTCCTCGCACGCGCCGGCTGGGGGGATGCGCGCGTCGAGCCGCTTGCCGGGGATGCCTCGTTCCGCCGCTATTTCCGTGCGCGCGCGCCGGGCCGCTCGGCGGTATTGATGGATGCGCCGCCACAGCATGAGGATAGCCGCCCGTTCATCGCGGTCACCGAGCATCTCCAGGCGCTGGGTTTCGCCGCGCCGCGCATCCTGGCGCGCGATCTGGAACAGGGGCTGATCCTGCTCGAGGACTTCGGCGATGCGCGGATGGCCGAGGTGATCGCCGCCGATCCTGCGCGCGAGACGCCGATCTATGCGCAGGCGATCGATCTGCTCCGCGCCTTGCACCGCGCCGATGGCGGCGCGCTGCCCGCCTATGACATGGCGGTCTACCAGCGCGAAGCCGGCCTGTTCCCCGAATGGTATCTCCCCGCCGTCGGCATCGGCCCGGACGACGGCTATGCGCAGGCGTGGCAAGGCGCGCTTGAGACGATCGCGGCCGATCGTTCGGTGACGGTGCTGCGCGACTATCACGCCGAGAATATCATGCTGCTGGAGGACGGCGGGCTGGGGCTGCTCGATTTCCAGGACGCGCTCGCCGGGCACCCCGCTTATGATCTCGTGTCGCTGCTTCAGGATGCGCGGCGCGAGGTATCGTCCGAGATCGAGCGCACGATGCTCGATCGCTACGGCGCGATCGACGCCGCCGCCTACGCGATTCTCGGCGCGCAGCGAAACGCCAAGATTCTCGGCATCTTCACCCGATTGTGGAAGCGTGATGGCAAGCCGCGCTACCTCGCCTATCAGCCGCGCGTCTGGCGCTACCTCGAACGCGATCTCGCGCATCCGGCGCTGACGGAGGTCAAGGCCTGGTTCGATCGCACCGTGCCGCCGGAAAAACGCGCCGCCTTCTGGAGCGATCCCGGCGCATGAAGGCCGAGCCGCCGCGCGCGCTTCGCCCGAGCCCCTCGTCGCCGCCGGTCCGCACCGCGATGGTGCTGGCGGCGGGGCTGGGCAAAAGGATGCGCCCGCTCACCGCCACCCGCCCCAAGCCGATGGTCGCGGTCGCGGGCAAGCCGCTGATCGATCATGCGCTCGATCGGCTGCGGTCGGCGGGGATCGCGCGCGCGGTCGTCAACGTCCATTATCTCGCCGACGCGCTCGAATCGCACATGCGCCGCGCGCGTGGGATCGAGGTGCTGATCTCGGACGAACGCGCTCTGTTGCTGGAGACGGGCGGCGGGATCGCCAAGGCGCTGCCGCTGATCGAGGACGATCTCTTCCTCGCGGTCAACAGCGACAATCTCTGGTTCGATGGCCCGGTCGATGCGATCCGCTTGCTGTGCGACCGCTGGGACGATGCGACGATGGATGTGCTGCTGCTGCTCGTCCCGCTCGCGCGCGCCAACTGCCACCGCGGGCAGGGCGATTTTCACATGGACGCGTCGGGCAAGCTGGCGCGGCGGCGGCCGGGGCGGGTGGCGCCGTTCGTGTTCACCGGCGTCCAGTTGATCGCCCGGCGGCTGTTCGATGGGATTGCGATCGAGCCCTTCTCGATGAACCGCCTGTTCGACAAGGCGATCGCGGCGGGCCGGCTCTACGGCATCGTCCACCAGGGACTCTGGTTCGACGTCGGCACGCCGCCGGCGGTCGCGCAGACCGAGGCGTTGCTGGCGCACGGATAGAGGCGCAACTCACCGCCCGAGCAGATGATCGACCAGCGCACCGAGACCGGCAAAATGCGCGAGCTTCATTCCCGCGCTGCCGTCCTTCGATCCCGCCGGCACCAGCGCGCGCGTGAAGCCGAGCTTGGCGGCCTCCTTCAGCCGTAGCCCGCCATGGCTGACCGCGCGGACCTCACCGGAGAGAGCGATCTCGCCGAACGCGATCGTCTCGGCGGGCACCGGCCGTTCGGACAGCGCCGAGACCAGCGCCGCCGCCACCGCCAGATCGGCGGCGGGATCGATGATGCGATAGCCGCCCGAGACATTGAGATAGACCTCGGCGGTCGAGAAGCTCAGCCCGCAGCGCGCCTCCAGCACCGCGAGGACCATCGCCAGCCGCGCACCGTCCCAGCCGACCACCGATCGCCTCGGCGTGGCACCGCTCGCCAGCCGCACGACCAGCGCCTGGATTTCGACCAGAACGGGCCGCGTCCCTTCCATTGCGGGGAAGACGGTGCCGCCCGCCATGCCCTCGGCGCGATTGGCGAGGAACAGCGCCGAGGGGTTGGCGACCTCCTCCAGCCCACCCTCGGCCATCGCGAAGACGCCGATTTCGTCGGTGCCGCCGAACCGATTCTTGGTGGCGCGCAATATGCGATATTGATGGCTGCGCTCGCCCTCGAACGCGAGCACGGTATCGACCATATGCTCGAGCACGCGCGGCCCCGCGAGCGCTCCATCCTTGGTGACGTGGCCGACCAGCACCAGCGCCGTGCCGCGCTCCTTGGCGTAGCGGATCAATTCCTGCGCGGCGGCGCGCACCTGGCTCACCGTACCAGGCGCGCCCTCGATCAGGTCCGAATGCATCGTCTGGATCGAATCGATCACCAGCAGGGCAGGGGGCGCCCCCTGATCGAGCGTGGTGAGGATATCGCGCACCGAGGTCGCGGCGCCGAGCTGGACGGGGGCGTTGCCCAGGCCGAGCCGCCGCGCGCGCAGTCGCACCTGATCGGCGGCCTCCTCGCCCGAAACATAAGCGACGCGCGATCCGGCCAGCGCTAGCCGCGCCGCCGCCTGCAACAGCAGGGTCGATTTGCCGATCCCCGGATCGCCGCCGATCAACGTCGCCGAAGCGGAGACCAGCCCTCCGCCCAGCGCCCGGTCCAGTTCGGCGATCCCGGTCCTGAGCCGATCTGGCAGCACGACATCGGCATCGAGCCCCAGCAGCGGGATCGCGCGCCCGCCCGAGCGCAGATCATGCTTGGCGGCGAACGGGGTCACCGTGCCGCCATTCTCCTGCACCAGGCTGTTCCACTCGCCGCAATCGCCGCACTGGCCCTGCCAGCGCGAAGAGACCGATCCACAGGCCTGGCAGACATAGCGGCGTTGAGGTTTTGCCACGGCGATTCCCGACGAACGAAGCAAGAACATATACGACGCGCGAGGTGCTGGCAATCGCCAAAGTGGCGTGGATCGCCAATCGCCGCTAAGCAGGGGCCATGAACTTCCTGCGCACGCTGTTCTGGGTCGTCGTGACGGTGCTGCTCGTCGTCTTTTCGCTCAAGAATTGGACGACCGTGACGATCACATTGTTCGGCGGGCTCCAGGCCGATGCCAAGCTGCCGCTGCTGCTGCTGATCGCCTTCCTCGTCGGGTTCCTGCCGCTGTACGTCTATCATCGCGTTACGCGCTGGCGGAGCGACAAACGGGCCGCGGCGCTCGCGCTCGTCCCGCCGGTAGTGCCCGCCTCAGCCCCGTCTCCGGAGACCGCGCCGCCGCTGTCGGACGCATTCTGATGCCGAGCCGGATTTTCGTCGCGATCGATACGCCCGACCTGTCGCGCGCGCTTGCCCTGGCGGGGCGCGTCCGCGCGCATGCGGGCGGGATCAAGCTCGGGCTGGAATTCTTCGCCGCCCATGGCGCGCACGGCGTAAAGGAGGTCGCGGCGCTCGGCCTGCCGATCTTCCTCGATCTCAAGCTCCACGACATTCCCAATACCGTGGCGAGCGCGATCCAGGCGTTGCGCGGGCTTGCCCCCGCGATCCTCACCGTCCACGCGGCCGGCGGACGCGCGATGATGGAGGACGCCAAGGCGGCAGCACCTCCGGAAACCAGGGTCGTCGCGGTCACGGTGCTCACCAGTCTCGACGGGAGCGACCTCGCCTCGATCGGCGTCGGCGCCGATCCGCATGCGCAGGTCGAGCGGCTGACCGCGCTCGCGCGCGAGGCCGGGCTCGATGGCGTCGTCTGCTCGGGCTATGAGGTCGCCGCCGCGCGCAAGCTCTGGCGCGAAGGTTTCTTCGTCGTCCCGGGCGTCCGCCCCGCCGGCGAGGAGACCGCCGATCAGAAGCGCGTGATCACGCCGCGCGCCGCGCTCGATGCGGGTGCCTCGATCCTCGTGATCGGCCGCCCGATCACCCGGGCCGAAGACCCCGACGCCGCGCTCCGCGCCATCGCCGCGACGCTTTAGGCGATGTGCGTCCTCATGAACGAAAACGTTACCGAGCCGTTATAGCATGGCAAATGGAGTGATTCCCATGAACGGCAAGCTTACGATCGTCGCGCTCTCCCTCAGCCTGATGACGCCGGTGGCGGCACCCGCGCAGACCCGCGCGCAGGTGTCGCACGAGCGGCAATATCATG
Organism: Sphingomonas bacterium; assembly: GCF_903644055.1. GTDB lineage: Bacteria > Pseudomonadota > Alphaproteobacteria > Sphingomonadales > Sphingomonadaceae > Sphingomonas_I. Next base: position 6,419 of record NZ_CAHJXD010000239.1, read on the forward strand.
GTCATAACCGTCGGTATTACCGGCATTGCAAGCGAAGCAGCGGCAGGACCGGTCTGCTCGCGGGTGCGGGCGGGGGCGGTCTGGCCGCCGCCGCGCTCGGCGCCGGCCCGATCGGTATCGCCGCCGGCGTCGTGGGCGGCGGCCTGCTCGGCCGTCATCTCGACAAGCGCCACGATGCCGCGCAAAATCGCCGCAACCATTGTTGAGCGGCCAGGGGCCCAAGGCCTGGGTGACGCTTCATCTTGAACAGGACAGCCTCTAGCGCGGGAAAAGCCGGAAACGCGTCGGCAGCACCGTGATCGGGCTTCCGGGGGCAGGCGCCTCGGGCAGATCGAGTTCGATCAGCGCGCCATGCTGGTCGTGCGCCTCGGCGCGGAACAGCGCGCCGTGCGGACGAACATGACCGACCGTCGCCGCCAGCGCCGATGCGGCATCGCTGGTGCGAGCGATGTCGTGCGGCCGGAAGAAGAGATCGGCCGGACCGTCGGCGCCGGTAGCACCCTCCAGCGCCAGCGTCTTGCCGTCGACAATGATGCGGCCGCCGGCGATTTCCACCGCGATGCGATTCGATTCGCCGACGAACCCGTGGACGAAGCCGGTGGCGGGTTCGGCGACCAGCGCCTCGGGCGTCGCCACCTGCTCGATCCGCCCCTTGTTCATCACCACGACGCGGTCGGCGAGTTCCAGGGCTTCCTCCTGATCGTGCGTGACGAAGATCGAGGTGAGGCCGACGCGATCGTGCAGCGCGCGCAGCCAGCGGCGCAAATCCTTGCGGACCTTGGCGTCCAGCGCGCCGAACGGCTCGTCGAGCAGCAGGATGCGCGGCTCGACCGCAAGCGCGCGCGCGAGCGCCACGCGCTGGCGCTGGCCGCCCGAGAGCTGCGCGGGATAGCGGCCGCCCAGCCCCTCGAGCTGGACGAGCGCGAGCAATTCCTCGACCC
>NZ_CAHJXD010000240.1 GCF_903644055.1 Sphingomonas bacterium
TGCTCGGCAGCGCGGGCGCCGGCGCGCGCATCCACCTCGCCGATCTGCTGCGCGCGCTTCCCGGCGATCACGCGCCCTCGACGATCGCGCGGGAGCTTGCCGATGGTATCGGGCGCCTGCGCGACGGGCTCGATTCGCTGCTGCGGCTGGAGGCGCGCACCCAATCGCAGGCGATGCGCACCGGCCTTTCGGCGGCGGGCGCGGACGCGGCGCTGGTCGAACAGGTCATCCGCCTCCACGAACTCGATGGCGCGATCGGCACCGCCGCGCTCGCGCACCGGCTCGGCGCGGACGAGGTGGCGGTGACGCACGCCTATGTCCGGCTCGGCGAGGCGCTGGGCCTCGATTGGGCCAAGGCGGCGGCGGCGCGATTCGCGACGATCGATCCGTGGGAGCGGTTGCTCGCCTCGGGGCTGGTGCGCGATTTCGAGCAGCTCCGCCTCGAATTCCTCGCCCGCCACGGCGGCGCCGATCCGCTGGCGGAGGTCGATCGCTGGCTGGCGGACCAGAGCCAGCGCATCGCCCAATACCGCCGCGTGCTGGAGCGCGCCCGCCTCGCCCCACAGGTCAGCGCCGCGATGCTCGCGCAACTCGCGGCGCAGGCGCGGGTGCTGCTGGCGCGCTGAAGCTCCTCCCCTGGCATTGTCCCGTTGACGTTGAACGCTCGTCACCCCGGCTCAAGGCCGAGGTGACGTTTCAGCTTGAGCGAAACAGCCGCTACAGCTTGGGAAACTTCAGCCCGCCGGGCATCGGCGGCAGGCCGGGTTCGGCATCGTCGATCTCCAGCGGGCGCCAGCCGCTGGGGCCTAGCCGCTCGATCGGGCGGAAGCGCGTCTTATACTGCATCCGCGCCGATCCCTTCACCCAATAGCCGAGATAGACGTAGGGCAGCCGGGCGGCGCGCGCGCGCGCGATATGATCGAGGATGATGAAGGTGCCGAGGCCGCGCCGCGCGGCGCCGTCGGGCTCGTAGAAGCTGTAGACCATCGACAGCCCGTCGGACTGGCGATCGGTCAGGCAGGCGCCGACGAGCCGCCCCGGCACGCCGTTGGCAGAGGGCTCGCGATATTCGATGATATAGGTCGTCACCGGCGTCTGCTCGACCATGTCGGCGAAGTCGAACTCGTCCATCTCCGCCATGCCGCCGCCGGGGTGGCGCGCGGCGAGATAGCGGCGGAGCAGTCGATATTGCTCCTCGGTCGTCCAGGGCTTGCAGGCGTTGACCACGAGGTCCGCGTTGCGGCGCATCAGCTTGCGCTGCGTGGCATTGGCCTCGAACTGCCCCGCGACGACGCGCACCGAGACGCACGCCTGGCAATCGAGGCAGCTCGGGCGGTAGGCGACACCCTGGCTGCGGCGGAAGCCGATCCGGCCCAGCGCCTCGTTGAGCTCGCCCGCGTGCGCGCCGGCGAGCTCGGTGAACACCTTGCGCTCGGTCTTGCCCGCCAGATACGGACAAGGCGCAGGCGTCGTCACGAAGAAACGCGGAAATTTGAATTGCGCGCTCACGCCTTCCCACGCCCTCGTCGGTATCCTGCCCCAGCCGACTATGCCGACGATAGGGGCTTAAGAAAAGCGCTTTTGCCGCAAAGGCGTTACTGTCCGGTTAGTCGTAGCCCGTTCCTCTCCTGCAAGGGGAGGGGGACCGCCGCCGCGGGCGGTGGTAGAGGGGTATCCCGCTATCCAGAGGGCGATCCCTCCGTCAGTCTTCGCCTGCCACCTCCCCTCATAGGGGAGGATCTTCGGCTAAGCCAGCTCGACCGGCACGACCTCATACCCCTCGGCCTCCAGCGCGCGCATCAGCCGTTCGAGATGCGCCTGGTCGCGCGTCTCGCATTCGATGTCGGTAATCAGCCCCTTGGCGGGGAGCGTCGAGAATACGCGCTGGTGATAGACTTCGATGATGTTGACCTGCTCGGCCTCGAACACGCGCGCGACATTGTAGAGCGCGCCGGGCCGGTCCTGAAGCTTGATGCGCAGGCGCGCGAGGCGCCCCGACCGCGCGAGATCGCGCAGCAGCACGTTGGCGAGCAGCCGCGTATCGATATTGCCGCCGCACAGCACGACGCCCACCGTCTTGCCCGCGAACTTTTCCGGATAGGCGAGCATCGCCGCCAGCCCTGCCGCGCCCGCGCCCTCGACCACGGTCTTCTCGATCTGGAGCAGCAACGCCACCGCCTGCTCCAGCGATCGCTCGGAAACGAGCAGGATATCGTCGACCACCGATGCGATGATCTCCGAGGTGATCGATCCCGGCTCCTTGACCGCGATGCCCTCGGCCAGCGTATCGCCGTGGCAGGGCAGAGCGGTGCCGTTGATGCGGTTGTACATCGAGGGATAGAGCTCGGCCTCGACGCCGATCACCTCGATCGGCGGCGCGTGCGCCTTGGCGACCGTGCCGCATCCCGAGATCAGCCCGCCGCCGCCGATCGGCACGACGAACGTATCGATCGCGGGCACATCCTCCAGCATCTCGATCGCGACAGTGCCTTGCCCCGCGATGACATCGACGTCGTCGAACGGGTGGACGATCGTCAGCGCCTGCTCGTCGGCGATCTCGCGGGCGTGCGCCAGCGCATCGTCGACCTGCTCGCCGTGCAGGATGATCCGGGCGCCGTGGCTTTCTGTCTGGCTGACCTTCACCGTCGGCGTGTGGCGCGGCATCACGATCGTCACCGGGATGCCGAGCCGCGCGGCATGATAAGCGACGCCCTGCGCATGATTGCCCGCCGAGGCCGCGATCACGCCGCGTTCGCGCGCCGCCGCGTCGAGCTGGAGCAATTTGTTGAGCGCGCCGCGCTCCTTGTAGGCGGCGGTGAACTGGAGATTCTCGAACTTCAGATAGATGGTGGCGCCCGTCATCTGCGAGAGCGTGCGGCTGAGCAGGGTCGGGGTGCGGACGATCGAGGGCTGCACGCGGATCGCCGCCGCGCGGACATCCTCCAGCGTGACGAGCTTCGTGGCGGTTTCGGATCGGATCAGCGTGGCCATGCCGCCCCCTACGCCCATGTGGTCGGCTTTTGAACCCTCATGCCCGCTGGCACTCGATCGCCGCCATGGCTATGCCGCCGCCATGGCAAGGATCGCATATATCGGGCTCGGCGTGATGGGCGGCGCGATGGCGCGGCACCTCGCCGCCGCGGGCCACGACGTCACCGTCTTCAACCGCACCGAGGGCAAGGCTTCCGACTGGGTCGCCGCCAACGGCGGGCGGGCGGCGCCGAGCCCCGCCGCCGCCGCCGAGGCCGCCGATGCGGTGTTCACCTGCGTCGGCGCCGATGCCGATCTGGAGGAAGTGACGCTCGGGGAGCATGGCGCGTTCGCGGCGATGCGGGAGGGCGCACTGTTCGTCGATCACACCACCGTCTCCGCGAAGATCGCGCGGCGGCTGGCGGAGGAGGGCGCGGATCGCGGGCTGCTCGTCGTCGATGCGCCGGTCTCGGGTGGGCAGGCGGGGGCCGAGCAGGGCACGCTCTCGATCATGTGCGGCGGCACGATCGAGGCGCTGGCGCGCGCGCATCCGCTGATGGACGCTTATGCCGCGCGGATCGTCCATGTCGGCGGCGCGGGCGCGGGGCAGCAGACCAAGATGGTCAACCAGATCGCGATCGCGGGGGTGATCCAGGGCGTCGCCGAGGCGCTGCGCTTCGCCCAAGCCGCGGGGCTCGACACGGCCAAGACGTTCGAGGCGGTGTCGGCGGGCGCGGCGGGAAGCTGGCAGATGCAGAACCGCTGGGCGAGCATGTCCGCCGAAAGCTTCGACTTCGGTTTCGCGGTCGATTGGATGCGCAAGGATCTCGGCCTCGCGCTGGAGGAAGCGCGCGGCAACGGCGCGACGCTGCCGGTGGCGGCGCTGGTCGATCAATTCTACGCGGAGGTGCAGGCGTTGGGCGGCGGGCGGCAGGATACCAGCGCGATCGTGCGGCGGCTGGGGCGATGAGCTTTCCTCTCCTCGTCACCCCGGGCCTGACCCGGGGTCCCGCTTCTTCCGTGACCCTCGACAAGGCAGCGGGACCCCGGATCAAGTCCGGGGTGACGGCCTGGAGTTTGGCGGTGGCGCTCCTTCTTGCCATGCCCGCCGAAGCCCGCCGCCCGCCCCCTCCCGAAATCCCGCTCGCCGAGCAGGGGCTCGTCGATAACGTCAACGGCTACACGCTCGACGATCATGGCGCGCTGGAGCGGTTCACCGGGCTGCTGATCGATCGCCAGGGCAAGGTCGCGCGGCTGCTGCGCGATGGCGAGGCGCGGCCGCAGCGCCCCGATTTCCGCCTCGACGGCCAGCACAGGACCCTGCTCCCCGGCCTGTTCGACGCGCACGGCCATGTCTCGGACCTCGGCTTCCAGGCGCTCAGCCTCGATCTCACCGCCACCGCGAGCCTCGCCGAGGCGCAGGCCGCGCTCGCCCGCTATGCCGCGCGCAACACGCTTTCGGCGTGGATCAGGGGCGGCGGCTGGAACCAGGAGAAATGGCGGCTCGGCCGCTTCCCCACCGCCGCCGATCTCGACGCGGTGGTCAGGGATCGCCCGGTGCTGCTGGAGCGAGTCGACGGCCATGCCACGCTCGCCAATTCGGCGGCGATGGCGGCGGCGGGGATCAGCGCGCGGACGCCCAACCCCGCCGGCGGTCGGATCGAGCGCGATGCCAAAGGCAATCCCACCGGCCTGTTCGTCGATGCCGCGCGCCGGCTCGTCGAGAGCGCGGCGCCGCCGCGGCTGCCGCGCGAGCGCGACGAGGCAATCGCCAAGGCGCAGGAGCTGTTGCTCGCCGACGGCATCACCGCGACCTGCGACATGGGCACCGACGTCGATGATTGGGGATCGATGCGGCGGCTCGGCGATGCGGGGCGGTTGCGGGTGCGCATCTTCAGCTACGCCAAGGGAATCGAGCCCTTGCTGTCGATCGCGGGCAGCGGGCCGACGCCGTGGCTCTACGGCGGCAGGCTGCGGATGGTCGGCGTCAAATTCTTCGCCGATGGCGCGCTGGGGTCGCGCGGCGCGTGGCTCAAGCAGCCCTATGCCGACGCGCCGGGCCAGCGCGGCACGCCCTTCCACGGCGATACCGAGGTCAAGAATCTGATGAGCCGCGCGGCGATGGACGATTTCCAGATCGCGGTCCACGCGATCGGCGATGCCGCCAACGCGCAGGTGCTCGACGCGATCGAGGAGCTCGCGGGCACCTACAAGGGCGATCGCCGCTGGCGGATCGAGCATGCCCAGATCGTCGACGTCAAGGATCTGCCGCGCTTCGCCAGGTTCGGCACGATCGCCTCGATGCAGCCGACTCACGCTACATCGGATCACCGGATGGCGGCGGCGCGGCTGGGGTCGGATCGGCTGGGCGGCGCCTATGCGTGGAAGACGATGCTCGATTTGCATGTCCCGCTGGCGTTCGGGTCCGATTATCCGGTCGAGAGCCCCAATCCCTTCCCCGGCATCGCCGACGCCGTGACGCGGCAGGATGACGGCGGCGATCCCCCCGGCGGCTGGCTGCCCGAACAGCGCCTGACGCTGACGCAGGCCTTCGCCGCCTTCACCACCGGCGCGGCCTATGCCGCCAAGGCCGAGGATCGGCTGGGCACGCTGGAGCCGGGGCATATGGCGGATTTCATCCTGATCGATCGCGATCCCTTCCAGGTCGACAGCCAGGCGCTGCGCGAGACCAGGGTGCTGGAGACGTGGATCGGCGGACAGCGCGTGTGGGTGCGGAAATAATCCGCAAAGGAACCACGTCTCCCGCCGGGCTTTTGACATCGGATAGCGGCAACGCGCAATTACGTGGAACGGCGAAGCGATGGCGAATGAGACCTCGGCTGCGGATTCCTCGTTCAGCGAAGACCCGAGCCCGATGCCCGAGGCGCAGGGGCAGGCGGCGCTGCTGCTGCTCGAAAGCCTGATCCATAGCCTGCTCGACAATGGCGGCCTGACCAAGGATCAGGCGATCGAGGCGATCGACAGCGCGATGCAGGTCAAGGAAGCGAGCATCGACGAGCATAAGGAGGACGAGCGCGTATCACGCAAGTCGCTGACGTTGCTGACCAGCATGCAGAACAGCATCCAGGCGCATTCCGGCCCGTACGATCCGTCCGCACAGGCCAGGACGCAGCAATCCTGACCGCGCGGTTCAGGCCAATCCGACAAGCAATCCGGGGGTCAGCACCTGCGGCAGTTCGCGCGGGCTCCCGCCGCCAGCCGGATAGAAAATATAGAAGGGCACGCCCGATCGGCCGTGCGCGGCAAGGAAGCGGCTGATCGCGGGATCGCCGCGCGTCCAATCGCCGACCATCACCGCGACCTTCTTCGTGGCGAACGCCTTGGCGACGTCGGCGCGCTCGATCGCGACCTTTTCGTTGACCTTGCACGTCAGGCACCAGTCGGCGGTGAAATAGAGCAATACCGGGCGGCCCTCGGCGCGGAGCGCGGCGAGGCGCGTCTCGTCGAAGCGCAGA
>NZ_CAHJXD010000241.1 GCF_903644055.1 Sphingomonas bacterium
TCCCCCGTGCCGCCGCGCTCGGCCGCGTCGGCGGCGCGGTCGCGCGCGATCAAGGCCAGCAGCGCATCGTCGGCGGGCGATGCCGTGGCGGGAAAGGCCAGCGCCAGCGCCAGCGCGGTTCCGATCAGCGCCCGCATATCGCCTCCTGTTGACTTGGCGGGTGGCGCCACTCAAGCGCCCCGCATGCGCTTCTTCTCCGACAATGCCGCCCCCGTCCACCCGGCCATATTCGCCGCCATGGCCGCCGCCGATCGGGTCGACACCGCTTATGACGGCGATGCGCTCAGCAAGGCGCTCGACGCGCGCTTCTCCGCGCTGTTCGGCTGCGAGGTCGCGGCCCTCTGGGTGCCGACCGGCACCGCCGCCAACGCGCTGGCGCTCGCCGCATTGTGCCCGCCGTTCGGCGGCGTGATCTGCCATCGCGACGCGCATATCCAGAACGACGAATGCGGCGCCCCCGAATTCTTCACCCACGGCGCCAAGCTGCTGATCGCCGAGGGCGCGGGCGCCAAGGTCACGCCCGAAAGCGTCCGCGCGGTCGCCGATGCGATCGCCGACGATGTCCATCGCGTCCAGCCGCGCGCGCTTTCGATCACCAACGCCACCGAATATGGCTGCGTCTATCCGCCCGCCGAGGTCGCGGCGCTGGGCGCGCTCGCCAAGGCGCGCGGCTGGCGCTTCCACATGGATGGCGCGCGTTTCGCCAATGCGATTGTCCATCTCGGCTGCACGCCCGCCGAACTCACCGTGCAGGCGGGCGTCGATGTTCTCAGCTTCGGCTTCGTCAAGAATGGCGGGCTTTCGGCCGAGGCGCTGATCTTCTTCGATCCCGCGCTGGCCGACGATACCAGGCGCCGCCGCAAGCGCGCCGGCCATCTGCTCTCCAAGGGCCGCTACCTCGCCGCGCAAATCCACGCGATGCTCGATGGCGACGTCTGGCTGGAAACCGCCCGCGCCGCCAATCGCGCCGCCGCGACGCTGGCGGGGGCGGCGGGCGGGCGCCTGCTGCATCCCGTGCAGGCCAACGAAATCTTCCTTCGCGCCACCCCATCAGAGGCCGCCGCGCTGCGCGCCCAGGGGTTCGACTTCTACGATTGGGCGGAAGGCGAGATCCGCCTCGTCACGCATTGGGCAAGCCCGGAGGCCGAGGTGGCGGCGCTCGCCGCGGCGATCACCGCGCTATAGCCTTCACGCGATGACGCGCGGTCTTTACCGCGCCGAGCGCAGATGCGCCTCGATCTTGTGGCGGAAGGCACCGAGTTCCCCGGCGATACGCTCACATTCCACCGGGTCCATGGCGGACACAAGATCATCGAGCCGCACCTGCGCCGCCGATACTATCTTCCGATAGACGGCTTTCCCCGCCGGCGTGATGGCGAGCAGGTTGGCGCGCTTGTGATCGGGGTTGGGCCGGACCTCGATCAGCCCGAGCCCGGTCAGCGTGATCGCCGCGCGCTGCACGACCTGGCGGTGATGGCCGAGGCTGCGCCCGATCTGCGGCACGGTGGGCGAGGATCGCGATTCCGCGACGGCGGTCAGCACGGTGCTCTCCAGCGGAGTCAGCCCCGTCGTCGCACCCGTGTCGTTGAACAGGTTCCGCAATCGCGGGCCGAGGCGCACGATCTCGTCGATCATGGCGACCAACGGGCCGTGCGATGCCGATCCCCTGCTCATCGCGCGTCATTCGCATAGAGAAGTCCGCTTGGAAATCCACCGATTGCGCGATCATGACCGGCGATCGGCTGATATGTCTCTATGTTCCATGTTGACACTCGTGTTGCTATTTCTAAGATGCTTTTGGACCGCCGCGAGGTAAAAGAATGTCGCATCACGCCTCAGTGACCGCCGAGCAGATCTGCCAGTACCAAATCGATGGCGCCGTCTTGATCAAGCGCGCGCTCGATCCGGGCGGCATCGCGCTCCTCGAACAGGGTGTCGAGGAGGCCTATCGCGCGCAGGACAAGCGCGCGACCAAGCTGGATGGCGAGGGCGGCGCCGAGACGGTGGTGCGCGACTATGCTACCCAGCACAGCCCGTCGCTGCTTGCGCTGACCAACGGCGGAGCGGTGGGAAGGATCGCCGCCGGGCTGATGGAAACGGCATCGGCGCAGGTGATCCTCGATCAGATCTTCTACAAATCGCGGGGGCCGATCCTGCCGACTCCGTGGCATCAGGATACGCCATTCCTGCGGGTGAGGGGCGATCCGCTCGTCCGTCTGTGGTTCCCGTGCGATTTTTCTCCGAAGGCGCTGACCGTGCAGGTCGTCAGAGGATCGCATCGCTGGAACACGGTCTACAATACGGGCGCGAACGCCGATCCCGAAGCTGGCGCAACGCGAGGCGTGGGCGATTCGTGGCTGCCGCCCGCGCCGGACGTGCGGCGGTATCGCGAGAGCTTCGATATCCTGAGCTGGGATGTCGAGCCCGGCGACGCCGTGGCATTCCAGGGCAATATGCTGCACGGCACCGATGGCCATCCGGGGCATGATAGTCCGCGCAGGGCGTTCGCGATCCTGCTCGGCGGCCCGGAGCTCCGCTATCATGCGCCGGAAGGAAAGGCCTTTCCGTCGCCCGGCCGGGTTCGAGGTCTCAGGGCCGACGACGCCATTCCTCACGGCGCGAAGATCGGCGACTATCGCGATGCCTTTCCGATCTGCCCGACGTGAGCCGCCGGTTGGGCAATCCACTCGCCATGCTCGCTCGCGATCACGCGGGCCGACGCTGCTGCTCGATATGCTGGAGGCGGGCGGGTCCGCCAACCTGCTCACACCGAAAGCACAGCCCGTTCCGCATCGTGGCCGCGATGCGGCGGGAGATCATCGTGCAGATGGCGCAGCCGCGTGTTATTGGCTAACAGGCAAAGTCCGAATGACTGTCGCATCCACGATGCGGAATCGATGAAGGTGTGCAATTTAAACTGTTTCTCTTGATAAAGGTGTCGGCCTAAAGGCGCTCGTCGGCACGGCCGGCCCCGGCTCCAGGGGTGAAGATGAAGGTGAGGATGACAGCATGCAGGTAAGCCACGCTGTAGTTGAGCTGGATGGGGTTCAGGGCGATATCAATTATGTCCGCAATCCCCAGCCGGAGGGTGCGGAGCCGCTCGCCTTCGTCACCGAGGACGAATCCCGGAACACGATGATCACCTTGCCGGGAATACCGATGTTCATCGAAGATGTCCGGGGCCAGCAGACTTCGCTCGATAGGGAGGGCTTCGAGCTCGTCCGGCACAAGAGCGGGGTCGCCGATTTTAACCTCATCGAGGAAGATGAAGCGGTCGACCAGCTCTACATCGACGAAATGGCGGCGCTGGCGAAGGAACTGACCGGCGCCACCTTCGTGGTGATGCAGGGCGGCGGCAAGAAGCGCTATGGCAAGAAGGCGGTGCAGCACGAGTCGGGCGATCTGAAGAATGCGTTTCCCGCTCTCTATCCGCACGGCGATACCACCGACACCTCGGCTTACGCGCTGGCGAGCCTGTTTGCCGGGGCCATTCCGGGCCTGGAGCTGGGCTCGGCCAAGCGGTGGGCGCTGATCAATTTGTGGCGGCCGATCACGCCGCCGCCGCATGATTATCCGCTGGCCGTCTGCGACGCGCGGACGACGGTACCGAGCGATGCGGTTCCGGTGATGGCGTATACCGCGACGCGTGGGGGCGAGCTTGTGTTCGAAACGCACGGCTATCTGCCCAACCCTGATCATCGCTGGTGCTATTTCCGCGACATGACGCCGGACGAGGTGCTCGTGTTCAAGACGCATGACAGCGATCCGGATCGTGCGCACCAGGTCGCGCATACCGCCTTCTTCGATGCGACCTGCCCGCCGGACGCGCCGACCCGCGGCAGCGTCGAGATGCGCGCTTTCTGCGTATTCGATTGAGCTTTGCGAACGGCGCGGCGCATCAGCGATAATCCGCGCCAACTGACATTCCGAGAGGATGACGACCAATGTACGACCTCCTGATTCGCAACGGCCTCGTGCTCGACGGAACCGGGGCGCCATCGCGCCGCGCCGATGTCGCGGTGAAGGATGGGCTGATCGTCGCGGTGGGCGAGATCGAAGGCGAGGCGCGCGACGTTATCGACGCCAAAGGGGCGATCGTGACGCCCGGGTTCATCGACGTCCACACCCATTATGACGGCCAGTTCCTGTGGGACAACGAGCTCGATCCGAGCTTCTCCAACGGCGTTACCACCGCGATCGGCGGCAATTGCGGCGTCGGCTTCGCGCCGGCCGATCCCAAGTATCGCAAGGAATTGGTGGAGATGATGGAAGGGGTCGAGGATATCCCCGGCATCGTGCTCGACGAGGGGCTGGACTGGAACTGGCGCAGCTTCCCCGATTATCTCGATCGCCTCGGTGAGCGGGAATATACGATGGATGTCGGCGCCCAGCTCGCGCATGCGCCGCTGCGCGTGTTCGTGATGAAGGAGCGCGCGCTCGCCCACGAGCCCGCCAATGATGACGACATCGCAGAAATGGCGCGGCTCACGCGCGAGGCGATGGATGCCGGCGCGATCGGCGTTTCCGGCTCGCGCATCCTCGAGCATCTGAGCAGCAAGGGCGCGCATGTACCGGGCACCTTCGCCGAGGATCGCGAGATGATCGCGCTGGCCACGGCGATGGGCGAATCGGGCAGGGGTGTGTTCCAGATCGTCCCGCTCGGGACGTCGGGCGACCTCCTGGGCACCCAGATCCCGGTTGAGGAACGGCTGAAGGAGCATGATCGCTTCGAGGCGCTCGCCGAAGCTTCGGGCCGCCCGGTGACGTATCTGCTGCATTCGCACAACCATGCGCCCGAGGAGTGGCGGGCGATGGCCGCCGCGTCCGATGCCGCGCGCGCGCGCGGACTCGACGTCCATCCGCAGGTCGCCGCGAGGGGCCTTGGGCTGCTGCTCGGGCTCGACAGCTACCACATCTTCGCGGGCAAGCCTTCCTATCTGGAAATCGCGCATCTGCCCCGCGCCGAGCGCGCGGCGGCGATGCGCGATCCCGCGCGCCGCGCCGCCATCCTGTCCGAAGAGTCGATCGATCCGGCGACCGCGGCCAATCCGCGCGCGGTCGCGAGCGCCGGACATTTCGCAAAGGCGCTGCACCGTTTCTATGTGCTGCGGCCGCCGATCGATTATGAGCCGGCCGAAGATCAGCGGCTGGACCGCATCGCCGAAGCGTCCGGCAAGACGATGGCGGAGGTTTTTTACGATCTGGTGGCGGAGGGCGCGGGCGGCAACATGATCGCCGATTTCGCGATGAACTATACCAACGGCAACCTCGATTCCGTTCACGACATGCTTGCGCATCCCGGGACGATCAGCGGATTGGGCGACGGCGGCGCCCACCTGATGATGATCAGCGACGCCGCCATGCCGAGCTTCCATCTCAGCTTCTGGGCGCGCGACCGCACGCGCGGGCCGAAGCTGCCGATCGAGCATATGGTGGCCAAGCTGACCAGCGAGCCGGCGAAGCTTTATTGCCTGTCGGATCGCGGCGTGGTGGCCCCCGGCAAGAAGGCCGATCTCAATGTGATCGATCTCGACACGCTGGAGATCGAGATGCCCTATGTCGCGTTCGATCTGCCGAAGGGCAGCGGCCGGCTGCTGCAACGCGCCAAGGGCTATCGCGCCACGATCGTTTCGGGCGTCGTAACCCGGCGGAACGACACGCCGACCGGAGCCAAGCCGGGAAGGCTGATCAGAGCGCATTGACGTTCAACGCAGACAAAGCCGCGCACCGGGCCGCGCACCGGCCGATCGCTCATCGAAAGGAAGTTTGACGTGTCAACGGAAGAGCTTAGCGATATCAGCAGACTCTTCGCCGATACGGTAGTGCCGCCTTACGTGCCGCCGGAACTGGTGCGCCCCTTTCCCTACGGGCTTGGCGCGAAGACCAAGGAACAGCCGCACAGCTTCATCGCGGATATCCATAAGGGGCCGCCAATATTCTGGGTCAGGCATTCTTCTTCGACGCCGATGGGCGGCTGGGTTCCCCGTCGGATGGAGGATATTCGGAACATCTATTACGATAACGATCATTTCAGCGCGAGCGGTCTTTCCGGATTCGCCATGATGATCGGCGAAACCTGGGTGAATGTCCCCTCCGAGCTCGATCCGCCGCATCATACGTTGATACGGTCCGCGATAAATCCCCTATTCACGCCCAAGAAGATGGCGGCGCTCGAGGATAGCGTCCGCCAGCACACCAGAAACTCGATCAGCCTGTTCAAGGACAAGGGCAGCTGCGAGCTGATGAGCGACTTTGCGTTCGAATTTCCGATTCGGATATTCCTCGAGCTGATGGGCTTGCCGCAGTCGGATATGAAGCAGTTCCTGATATGGGAGCATGATCTTCTTCATTCGATGAGCCTTGCGGGCATCATGGGGACGCTGAGATCGGTATCCGATTATCTGCGAAGCGAGATCGAAGCGCGCCGGAAGGCACCCCGGGAGGACTTCATCAGTTACGGCCTGAACGTCGAGGTGGACGGCCGTCGGTTTACCGACGACGAGATCATGGGTTTCTGCTTCAACCTTTTCGTCGGCGGCCTGGATACGGTTTCGACCAATATCGGTCATCAATTCCGCCATCTCGCCGAGCGGCCCGATCACCAGAATCTGCTGCGTAACGATCCCCAGCGAATCCCCGGCGCGATCGAGGAGATGATGCGCGCCTATGCGGCCGTGGCCACGGGACGCCGATGTATCAAGGAAGTGACGATCGGCGGCGTCACGATGCAGCCGGGCGACTCGGTAGCGATGGCGACCTTCCTTGCCGGACGGGATCCGGAAGCGTTCGAGAATCCGGAGGTCGTGGATTTCGATCGCAAGCCGCGCCACGTAAGCTTCGGCTATGGTGTCCACACCTGCATCGGAATGCATCTCGCGAAGCGGGAAATGCGGGTCGCATTGGAGGAGTTCCTCGCGGCCATACCGGAATTCGGTATTACGCCGGGCGTCGAGGTGGAATCCTATCTCGGCGGAATGATCGCACCGATCGCGCTCCCTCTGTCCTGGTAATCGCTATTCCCGCTTCGGTCCGCTTTCCCGCAGGGCAAGGGAGATCGAACGGGAAGAGGGATGTGTGGCGCACCCGAAGGGATTCGAACCCCTGGCCTCTGCCTTCGGAGGGCAGCGCTCTATCCAGCTGAGCTACGGGTGCCTGTTTGCGCGCTTAGCAGGGCCGTCGCACCGCCGCCACCCCGATCGGTCCCTATATCAGCGCAGACCAATCACCGGCTGAAATTGCCCGAGGCCGCAGCTTGCGCCGCGATGCAGCCCGGCGCCGTTGCGGAACACGGTGATGATGTCGGTCGAGCAGAGCTGGCTGAGCGAGGTTTGGTAGCTGAACGCACGCTCCGCGCCGAGCTCGGGGCAAGCGAAGGGGAGCACGTTCCGGTACGACGTCTTGCCGTTCATGACGAAATCGATCGTGCGATCGTCTCGCACGCGGGTCTCGCGGATCGCGGGGATGAAGACGCAGCTTTGCGCCTTACCCGCGAGCGTCACCGGCGGGATGCCCTTCGGCTCCCGGGCGGAGGTGCCGCCCGCCAGCGCGGCGGCGGCGATCAGGATCAGCGGCAGGATGCGTGGCATGGGTCAGCTCTCCGACACGGCCTCGCGCACGGCCGCATCGGCGGGCGGCGGGGTCTTGGGCTTGAACGCGCAGAGATCGGCTTCGATGCAGCGCCAGCATTCGGGCCGTCGCGCCTTGCAGACGTAGCGCCCGTGGAGGATCAGCCAGTGATGCGCACGCACCCGGAAAGGCGCGGGCGTCACCTTGTCGAGCTTATCTTCCACCGCGCGCACATCCTTGCCGCGCGCGAGGCCGGTGCGGTTGCCGACGCGGAAGATGTGCGTGTCGACCGCGATCGTCTCCTCGCCGAACGCGACGTTGAGCACGACGTTGGCGGTCTTGCGGCCGACGCCGGGCAACGCCTCCAGCGCGGCGCGGTCGCGCGGCACCACGCCGCCATGGCGATCGACCAGCGCTTGGGCTGCGGCGATGACGTTCCTGGCCTTGGTGTTGAACAGGCCGATCGTCCTGATGTGCCGCTTTAGGCCCTCCTCGCCCAGCGCGAGCATCGCGGCGGGGGTATCGACCTGCGCGAACAGCCGCCTGGTCGCCTTGTTGACGCCGACGTCGGTCGCCTGGGCGGACAGCGCCACCGCGACCAGCAAGGTATAAGGATTGTTCCATTCGAGCTCGGTCTCGGGCGAGGGGTTCGCCTCCGCCAGCCGCCGATAGAATTCGAAGACCTGCGCCTTGTTCACGCCAGCCCGAGCACGTCCGTCATCGTATAGCGTCCGGGCGGCCTGCCCTTGAGCCATTGTGCCGCACGGAGCGCGCCCCTGGCGAAGATCGCGCGGCTTTCGGCGCGATGGCCGAGTTCGATCCGCTCGCCTTCGCCCGCGAAGACCACCTGATGGTCGCCCGCCACCGATCCGCCGCGCAGCGACGCATAATAGACGCCGCCTTCCTCGCGCGTCCCCGTCTGCACCCGGTTGAGCGCGACGCCATCGGCCGCGCCGCGCCCGCGATTGGCGGCAGCACCCAGCAGCAAGGCGGTGCCCGATGGCGCATCCCGCTTATGGCGATGATGCATCTCGACGATCTCGATGTCCCAGTCCGCGCCCAGCCGCCGTGCCGCTTCCTCGACCAGCGCGGAGAGCAGATTGACGCCGAGCGAGGTGTTAGCGGTCTGTAGCACCGCCAAGCGCCGCGACGCCGCGTCGATCGCCGCATGATGCGCGGCCTCCAGCCCCGTCGTCCCGATCAGGATCGGCGTATTGGCCATGCGCGCGGCATCGAGATTGGCATCGAGCGCGCCCGGGCTGGAAAAGTCGATCAGCACATCGGCGCTCGCCGCCAGCGCGGCCAGATCGGCGCAATCGCCCATCACCGCACCCCGGCGATCGAAGCCGCCCGCCACCGCCACGTTCGCCTCGGTGGCCAGAGCGGCGATCGCCTGCCCCATGCGGCCCGCCGCGCCGATGATCCCGATCCGCATCACAGCCGGGGGCTCAGCCGCCGCCGATCCAGCCCGCGATCTCCTCCGCCACCCGATTGGCCGCCTGGTTGATCCCGACCGCCGCCGCGGGGCCATCGGTACTGCCGATCGGCACACGGGCCTCGAAGCGCCGCGTTTGCAGCGTCGTCGATCCCGATCGCGCGAGCACGCCATCGAACATGACCACCGCCGCCATGCCCGGCCCATCGAGCCCGAACTGGACGAGCTGTCCCGAGATCCTGAGATCGGGCTGCAACCCCGTCGCGCGCTGATCGGGCACATAGCGCCCCGTCCTGGCGGTGATCGTCTCGGCGACCAGGTTGCGGAACAGGAGTGCCGGCGCCGCCACCCATTGCGCATCCTTGACATAGGCGACCGCATTGGGCCCGTCCTGCACCATCACCCGCTGCGTCGCGAGCGCGGGCTGCGCGGTGGGGATGTTGACCGCGATCGAGCGCTCGTCGCTCGTCGCTTTCGCAGCACCGGCGGAAACGGTGGCCGACGGCGTCAGCGCCATCAGCGTCGCGGGCGTCTTTGGCCCGAGGCTGATGCAGCCCGCCAGCAGGAGCGGCAATGCCGGGGCGGACAAGCGGCGGATGATCATCATCATGGCTTCCTCTGGCTCACTTGCGGGGCTTGTAATCGGGCAGACGGCCGCCGCCGATCAGCCCGCCGGCGCCGCCGCGATCCAGTTTGCTCGAAATCTGCTGAAGCGATTGCGCGGTTTCGGCGAGGTTGCGTACCAGCTCGTTGATCTGCGGCACGGTCTGCGTGCTGACCGCCTTGATGCCGGGGCGCGCGTCGGCGATCGCGGCATCGAGATTGGCCATGCTGCTCTTGGCGGATCCCACCGCCGTGTTGAGGTTGGCGAGGATCGGCTTGATATTCTTATCGGTGGTCTGCGCGAGATTGCCGATCTGCTGCGCGGCGGTGCCCGCCTGCTGGATCGCGGTGCGCGCCTCCGCCATCGTCGCGGCAATGTCCTGGCTGCGATCGGCGAGGCTTCCCGAGATCGTATCGACATGCGCGAGGATGTTGCTGATCGACCGCTGGTTCTGCGGGTTGAGCAGATCGGTGAAGCGCTCGGTCAGCGTCGTGATGCGATCGAGCAATTGCGGCGCATTGGCGAGAATCGCGCCGAGCCCGCCCGCTTTGGGGGGGATCAGCGGCAAGCCCCACGGCCCCGGCTGATCGATCGGCGGCGCGCCCTTGACCGCGCCGTCGAGATTGATCGTGCTCGTGCCCGTGAAGCTGCCCTGCACCGTCGCGGTCGTGCCCTCCAGCACGGGGGTATCGTCCTTCACCTGGATGCGGACGCGGATCAGCTCGGGCTGGTCGGGCAGCAGCGTGATATCGTCGATCTTGCCGACGGGCACGCCGGAAAAGGCCACGGTCGATCCCTTGGCGAGGCCATCGACCGAGGTCTTGAACAATATGTCGAACTTCTTCTCATGCGCGCCGCCGAAGCCGGCGAGCCAGACCGTGACGATCACCGCCACCGCGAGCAGGGCCAGCACGACGCCGCCGACCAGCACATTGTTCGAGCGATTTTCCATCAGCGCTCCCCGCCCCCAATTTTGGCATTCTCGCCCTCGGCCGTGTTCTTCGGCCCGTCCCGTTCGGTCTTGCCACCGCCGGTGTCGCCGCCCGCCGAGGCCAGCGCGGCCTCGCGCTGCTTCAGATTTTCGGCGCGATCGTCATTCGCATGCCGCTCCGTCGTCTCGGCCGCGGCGCGCCCGCGCGGGCCGCTGAAATATTCTTTGATCCAGGGATGGTCCAGCGCCAATAATTCCGGGATCGTGCCCACCGCGACCACCTTTTTGTCGGCCAGCACCGCCACCCGATCGCAGATCGCGTGCAGCGTATCGAGATCGTGCGTGATCAGGAAGACGGTGAGGCCCAGCGTTTCCTTGAGGCCCTTGATGAGATCGTCGAACGCCGCCGCGCCGATCGGATCGAGCCCTGCGGTCGGCTCGTCGAGGAACAGCAGCTCGGGATCGAGCGCCAGGCTGCGCGCGAGGCCCGCGCGCTTGCGCATGCCGCCCGAAAGCTCGGACGGAAATTTCGGCCCGGCCTCTACCGCCAGCCCACTCATCGCCACCTTGTAGGTCGCGATCTCGTCGAGCAGTTTCTCGTCGAGCTGCGGATAATATTCGCGCAAAGGCACCTCGACATTCTCGGCGACGGTCAGCGTCGAGAAGAGCGCGCCGCCCTGAAACAGCACGCCCCAGCGTTTGCGCACCTCCCGCGCCTCGCGCTCGTCGCGGCCGATCATCGGCTCGCCGAACACCTCGACCTCGCCCGCCATCGGCTGCTGCAGCCCGATGATCGAGCGCATCAGCACCGATTTGCCCGTGCCCGATCCGCCGACCACGCCGAGGATTTCGCCCTTCTTGACCTCGAGATCGAGGCCATCGTGGACGATCTGCTCGCCGAAGCCGTTCCTGAGGCCGCGCACGACGATCACGGATCCGCCTTGCGCGAACGAATCGGGCTGTTCGGGGGCGGCGGCACGCGTGATGGCCATGCTCATATCCAGCCGATCATCGCGAAGAAGACGGCGAAGAAGGCATCGAGCACGATCGTCAGGAAGATCGATTGCACCACCGCCGCCGTGGTGCGCAGCCCCACCGCCTCGGCATTGCCCTCGACCTGCATGCCCTGAAAGCAGCCCGCGATCGCGATCAGCGCGCCGAACACCGGCGCCTTGATCAGCGTCTGGAGCGCATCGGTGATCGGCACCACCTCGTGCACGCGCTGGATGAACGCCGCCGGAGGAATGCCGAGCGAGGTCCAGGCGAACAGCCCGCCGCCGACCAGCGCGATCATCGCCGCATAGAAGCTCAGGAGCGGCATCATCAGCACCGCCGCGAGCACGCGCGGGATCACCAGCGCCTCCATTGGCGAAACGCCGATCGTGCGCATCGCATCCACCTCCTCGGCGAGCCGCATCGATCCGATCTGCGCCGCGAACGCCGATCCCGATCGCCCCGCGACCATGATCGCGGTCATCAGCACGCCCAGCTCGCGGAAGGTCAGCCGCCCGACGAGGTTGATCGTGAACACCTCCGCGCCGAACTGGCGGAGCTGGATCGCGCCCTGCTGCGCGATGACGATGCCGATCAGGAAGCTCATCAGCCCGATGATCCCCAGCGATTCGACCCCGACGACCTCGAATTGCCGGACGATCGCATGCCAGCGCAGCCGGCGGGGGTGCAGCGCGAGATCGCCGAGCGTGACCAATATGCCGCCGAAGAAGCCGATCAGGCCGATCATCGTGCCGAACGCCGCCACCGTCGCCGCGCCGATCTGGCTGAGCACGCGGAAGAAGGCGGGCGTCTTGTCGGGGCGGATCTTGAGCGGGTGATCGGCGGCGGCGACCTGCTCCAGCAGATGCGCCTCTTCGTCGGCGGCACCCGTCACCTCGGCATCGCTGTCGCGCACCAGCCGATGGATCAGCCATGCCCCCACCGTATCCATCCGCTCGACGCCGCTGAGGTCGACCTTCCTGGGATGCTGGACAGATTCAAGCCGACGCGGCAGATCGCCGATCCGCGCGAGCGTCAGCATGCCCCTCAACCGAAGCGTCCCGCCGTCGGCCTCGTCAACGTCAAAGTCGGCGGCGGCGCTCATGGCACCCCGATTATCGCTTCGGCGGAAAAGCGCAACCGCTTGCCTTTGCGCGGCGCTTGGTGTCCCGACGCGTCCGATGACCGACCTCGCCATCTACGACATGGATCGCACGATCACGCGCGCGGGCACCTACACGCCGTTCCTGATCCACGCCGCCGCGCGGATCGCGCCGTGGCGGCTGGTGCTGGCGCCGCTCGTGCCGCTGGTGATGGCGGCCTATGCATGTCGGCTGATCGACCGCCGCCGCCTCAAGGAAGTGGTGCAGCGGCTGTTGCTCGGCCGCGCGGTGCCGCGCGCGCGGCTGTCGCGCGCCGCCGAAAGCTTCGCCGATCTCACGATCAAGGCAAACCTCCGTCCCGGCGCGATCCGCCGGATCGCCGAGGATCGCACCGCCGGCCGCCGCCTCGTGCTCGCCACCGCCTCTTACCGTTTCTACGTCGAGCCGATCGCCGCCCGGCTGGGGTTCGACGACGTCATCGCCACGGGCAGCATCACCGGGCTAGACGACATCATCCATGCGCGGATCGACGGCGAGAATAATTACGGCCCCGCCAAGCTCCGCCTGATCGAGGCTTGGTGCGCGCGCGAGGGCATCGCGCGGGCCGAGGTACGGGTGCGCTTCTATTCGGACCATGTCTCCGATGCCCCCGCGCTCGAATGGGCCGACGAG
>NZ_CAHJXD010000242.1 GCF_903644055.1 Sphingomonas bacterium
GCGGCGGGCGACGGCGTGACGAGGGGACAGAGATTGCTCGTGCTGGAGGCGATGAAGATGGAGCAGGCGATCGTGGCGCCGTTCGACGGCATCGTCGCCGAGCTCAAGGCCGTCGTGGGCGCGCAGGTCGACGAAGGCAGCCTGCTCGCGCGGATCGAACCCCTCGGCCCATCGGGAGACGCCTGATGGCGGGGCGCTATTTCGAGCAATGGACGGTCGGCGATCGCATCGCGCACGACATCCGCCGGACCGTGACCGAGACCGACAATCTGCTGTTCTCGGTGATGACGCACAATCCCCAGCCGCTGCACATCGATGCCGAGGCGGCGCGCGCCAGCGAATTCGGGCGCATCCTCGTCAACGGCACCTTCACCTTCGCGCTGCTCGTCGGGCTGTCGGTAGGCGATACGACGCTGGGCACGCTGGTCGCGAACCTCGGCTACGACAAGCTGGTGATGCCCAAGCCCGTGTTCCTCGGCGATACGATGCGCGCCGAAACCGAGATCGCGGCACTCAAGGAAAGCCGGTCGCGACCCTCGGCGGGCATCGTCACCTTCCACCACGCGCTGTTCAACCAGCACGACGACGTCGTCTGCCGCTGCCTGCGGACCGCGCTCGTCCACCGCAAGCCGGGCTGAGCGATGCGCCTTATTCCATCGCCTTGAGCAGGCGATCGACGGTGGTCGTCGCGAAGGCAGTGAAATTGTCGGCGACGCCGAAGGGGATCAGCAGGTCGCGGCCATGGAGGATCGCGCCGCAACTGTAGACGACGTTGGGCACATAGCCGTCGCGTTGATCGGGGCTCGGCTTGAGGATCGGCTGCGCGGTGCGCGCGAGCAGCTTCGAAGGGTCGCGCTTGTCGAGCAGGCAGGCGCCCATGCAATAGTTGCGCACCGTGCCGACGCCGTGGGTGAGCACCAGCCAGCCTTCGTCCACCTCGATCGGCGAGCCGCAATTGCCCATCTGGACGAACTCCCACGGATAGCGCGGGCTCACGATCTTGCCGCCGCCGTTCCACGTCAGGATGTCGTCCGAGCTCTGCAGCCAGATGCTTTCGCTGTCCTGCCGCCCGAGCATGTGGAAGCGCCCGTCGATCCTGCGCGGGAAAAGCGCCATTCCCTTGGCGCCCGCGGCATCGCCGGTGAGCCGGCGCATCTGGAAGGTCCGGAAATCGTGCCCGGTCAGCAGCTCGGGCCGCGCATCCCTGCCGTCGAACGCGGTATAGGTGCCGTGATAGGTGACCTCGCCGTCTTCCTCGGTGAAGCGCACGAGGCGAAGATCCTCGATTCCCTGCCGCTGGCTCGGCAGCACCGGGAACAGCACGGTTTCCGATATCTCGCGGCTGCCCCCGCAGCGGAGCAGGACGGTGGTGCCGTCGTCGCTCGATTGCTCGACGATCGGCGGAACCGCGGTAATGCTCGCCTTGTCGACCGTAACCTCGCCGCCGGGCGTCCAGCAGCCCAGCCGGAACGTCACCGAGGAGACATGGCCCTCGCCGATGCCGCGCAGCGCGAGCGCGAAGCGCACCGCGCCTTCGGGCAGGTTCGATTGATCGGACGTGAGCACCGCGCTCGGGTTGAACAGCGCGGCCGCCTCGAACGCATATTCCTCGCTGAAATAGGCGCCGATCAGCCGTTGCCGGGCGTCGTCGCTCGGCGGATCGCCGTCGAGCTGCTTGGCGACCTCCTCGAAGCGGCGGCGCAGCAGGGTATCGACGTCG
The DNA here is from genome assembly GCF_903644055.1 of Sphingomonas bacterium. GTDB lineage: Bacteria > Pseudomonadota > Alphaproteobacteria > Sphingomonadales > Sphingomonadaceae > Sphingomonas_I. Next base: position 1,721 of record NZ_CAHJXD010000242.1, read on the forward strand.
CGATGGCGTTCGTCGAGCGAGGCGGTCAGCGCCTCGAGCTCGGCGTCCAGCGCGGCATCGTCGAGCGTCAGCACGCGATCGACGATCGCCTGCGTCCGGCTGTGCCCGGCCACCTGATAGGCGCTTGGATAATCGAGCGCGAACGGGCGGACCACGGTGCGCGCGGGATCGGGGCGCAGGATGATGTCGTGGTGATCGAGGATCGGCTGCTCTTCGGACATGCGCACTCCCTTGGCCCAATCGAAAACCATACCGCGAACGCACGGGTTCTTGCGGAGTGCCACCGGCGGCGCGGGCGGGGGGGCCTCACCCCGCCGGGGGAATCGCGTCCGGCTGACGATCGGGGTGCGTCTCGGCGAAGGCCGGCAGTGCCATCAGCCGCGCCTCGATCGCGATCAGCCGAGGATACGGTGCGAGATCGGTGTCGACCCGGCGCGCATTGTAGATCTGCGGCACGAGGCAGAGATCGGCGATCGTCACCGCGTCGCCGGCGAGATAAAGCCCGCACGCACGCTCCGCCGCCGCTTCCAGCGCGGCGAAGCCCGGCGCGATCCAGTGGCGCGCCCAGGCGTCCACCCCCGCCTGCTCCTGGCCCAGCTCGCGGCGGACATATTTCAGCACGCGCAGATTGTTGAGCGGGTGGATGTCGCACGCCACCGTCTGCGCCAGCATCCGGGCACGCGCGCGCTCGATGGGGCCGCCGGGCAGCAGCGGCGGCTCGGGGTGCGTCTCGTCGAGATATTCGATGATCGTCAGGCTCTGCCCGAGCGCTGCTTCGCCATCGACCAGGAAGGGCACGAAGCCCTGCGGATTGATCGCGGCATAAGCGGCGTCGTGCTGCTCCCCCGCGACGAGGCTCAGCGGGATCGTGGCATGGGGCAGGCCCTTCCAGTGCAGCGCGATGCGCACGCGCCACGAGGCCGAGGATCGCCAGAAACCGTAAAGCCGCATCGTCTTTTCTCCCTTCATGCCGCTTCCGGCGGCTCCTCTGCGGCCCGGCGCAACAGCCAGGGAACGGTGATCCCCTGGACGAAGATCGAGAAGGCCACCACCGCGAAGGCGACGCCGACCAGCGCGTAGATCGGAAGAGCGTCGTGTAGGGAAAGAGTGTAGATCTCGGTGGTCGCCGTATC
>NZ_CAHJXD010000243.1 GCF_903644055.1 Sphingomonas bacterium
CGGGGAGTGGCGCAGCCTGGTAGCGCATCTGGTTTGGGACCAGAGGGTCGCAGGTTCGAATCCTGTCTCCCCGACCAACTGGCACCATGCGCCGGCGCGTCTACCAGCCCATTCCGCGCAGCAGCGCCGCCGCCAGTACCGCGCCTGCGACCATGGTGAAGCCGAGCGCGCTAAGCCAGCCGGTGCCCTCGGCATAGAGATCATGCTCGGCGCTATCTTCCCCGGCCTCTTCGCTACCGGCATCGTTGCGCTTGCGGCCGACGAGCTGGACGACCGTCGGCGCCGTGAACGCGCGCGCCGCGGCTTCCTCGGCGAGTGGCTGGGCAAAGGCGAGGCCGTAGCTGGTATCGCGGCGCCACATGATGATACCGCGTACCGCGCCGACGCTCGCCAATCCGACGGTCACCTCCTGCCCGACGCGCAGCTCGGCCGCGCAGGAAATCCGCGCGCCGGTGATCGAGACGTCGCTGACGATCGCATCGACCGGCCCGCCGGCATCGGCGCGCAATGTGCTGGGCGCGGCGGTCCGGCGGCGTTCGGCGCGGCGCGCGTCTTTCGATTCGACTTGGGAGACCATGATGCGGGCGTCATACCGCGCGTCGGTTGCGGGAGCGTTAAAGCGGCGCCGCCTTGCGCGGCATCGTGCCGGACAATAGGGATTTTGGAAAGGATCGCATGGAACGCCCCATCTTCTACGATCCCAGCGGCCGCCGCCGCCGATGGTCCAAGCGCATATTGTGGGCGCTGATCGTCCTGCTCACCTGCGCGGCGCTCGGTTTCGGCGCGACGATCGTCAACGTGCCCGCGCCCGATCCGCTGAAGCTGGGCTTCGAGCGCGAGCAGCCGCGCGCGCTGGGCGCGCAGGTCGCGCATCTGCGTCACGCGGTCGGGCGCGGGGTGCGCGCGCTGACGTCGTGGATGCCCGGCGGCAGGCCCGCGATCGCCCCGACGACGCGCCCCGTGGTCGTCGCTTTCTACGTGCCGTGGGACGATGCCAGCCGCGCCAGCCTGGCGGCGCACATCGGCGAGATCGACTGGCTGGTGCCGGCGATCTCCTCGATCATCGGGCCGAACCACCTGTTCAGCTACAAGCCCAACGCCAATCTGCGCGCCGTCCTGCGGACCAGCCAGCGCCGGCCGCGCATCCTGCCGATGGTGCAGAATGCCGTCGACGGCCAATGGGATGGCCCGAACACCGCGCGATTGCTCCGTGATCCCAGGGCGCGCGCCCGGCTGCTCGATTATGTCCAGATCATGCTGACGCGCGAGAATGCGAGCGGCGTGACCTTCGATTTCGAGGAACTGCCCCCGAGCGCGCAGCCTTTCTATCGCCGCTTCATCGCGGAGGCGCATACGCGCTTCCATCCCAGGGGATTGCTCGTCACGCTGGCGGTGCCCGTCGACGATCCCGACTGGAATATCCGCGCCTATGCCAAGGTCGCCGACAAGCTCTTCCTGATGCTGTATGACGAGCATTATCCAGGCGGCGATGCCGGCCCGGTCGCGTCGCAGCCGTGGTTCGTCCAGCATCTCCGCCAGACGGTCGCCGCGGTCGGCCGCGACAAGGCGATCGTGACGGTCGGCAACTATGCCTATGACTGGAAGGACGGCCGGACCGACGCCGAATCGCTGACCGACGAGGAAGCCTGGCTGATCGCGCACGACAGCGAGGCGCCGACGCGCTTCGACGCGGCGAGCGGGAACGCCACCTTCGACTATCGCGATGACGACGGCGCGGTGCACCATGTTTGGATGCTCGACGCGGCGAGCGCCTGGAACCAGCTTCGCGCCGCCAAGGCGATGGGGGTCTCCGGCTACGCCTTGTGGCGGCTCGGCGGCGAGGATCCAGGCATGTGGGAGAATTTCGCCGCGCTCGCCAAAGGCAACAGGCCGCCGGCCTATGGCAGGATCGTGTCGCTCGGCAACGTCGATGTCGAGGGCAATGGCGAGATCATCCATATCGACGCGACGCCGACCGAGGGCCTGCGCACCGCGACCGCCGACGCGCTGGGGCTGATCCGCGACGAACATTATGCCGCCTATCCGACGCCTTATGTGGTCAACCGGACGGGCTATTCCCTCAATCAGATCGCGCTGACTTTCGACGACGGCCCCGATGCCAGATGGACCCCGCAGATCCTGCAAATCCTGCGCGACAAGAACGCGCCCGCCACCTTCTTCGTGGTCGGCGAAAATGCGCTCGCCCATCCCTTGATCCTCAAGGACATCCTCGATCAGGGTTCGGAGATCGGCAACCATAGCTACACGCACCCCAACCTCGCCCAGGTCAGCCCGCGCGGCGTGCATATCGAGCTCAACACCACGCAGCGGCTGGTCGAGGCCTATACCGGGCGCGCGATGCGCTTTTTCCGCGCGCCCTATTTCGGCGATGCCGAGCCGACCACCGAGGATGAGCTCGGGCCGATCCTGATCGCGCAGAAGGCGGGCTATGTCAGCGTCGGCCTGCATGCCGACAGCGACGATTGGACGCGGCCCGGCGTGCAGGCGATCATCGACAATACGATCAGGGCGATCGAGGCCGGCGCGCAGGCGGTGAAGGATGGCGACGAGCAGAAATCGGCCAATATCGTGCTGCTGCACGATTCGGGCGGCGATCGCGCGCAGACCGTGGCGGCGCTGCCGATCCTGATCGATCAGTTGCGCGCGCGGGGCTATAGACTGGTGCCCGTCTCCCAGCTCGCGGGGCTTTCGCCCGCAGCGGTCAACCCCATAATCAACGGGCCGGATCTGGTCGCGGTTCGGTTCGATGTCTCGATCTTCCTGATCCTTGCGGCGATCGATCAATTGCTCAAATTCCTGTTCTTCATCGCCATCTTCCTCGGCATGGCGCGCGCGATCCTGCTGGCGGTGCTGGCGGTGCGATCGAACCTCAGGCGCAACCGGCCCGTGCCGCCGGAGATCGATACCGGGCGCTTCGTCTCGGTGCTGATCCCGGCGTTCAACGAGGCGCGGGTGATCGAAACCTCGGTGCGGCGCGTGCTCGCCAGCCGGCAAGTCGAGCTGGAAGTGATCGTGATCGACGATGGATCGAAGGACGAGACCAGCGCGCTGGTGGCGGCCGCATTCGCCGATGAATCGCGCGTCCGCCTGCTGACGCTGGAGAATGGCGGCAAGGCGCGCGCGCTCAACGAAGGCATGAAGCTCGCCAGTGGCGAGGTGATCGTGGCGCTCGATGCCGACACGCATTTCGAGCCGGAGACGATCGCGCACCTGTCGCGCTGGTTCGCCGATCCCGAGCTCGGCGCGGTCGCGGGCAACGCCAAGGTCGGCAACCGCGTCAACATCGTCACGCGTTGGCAGGCGGTGGAATATGTCACCGCGCAAAATCTCGAACGGCGCGCGCTCAGCCGCTTCGATGCGATCACCGTGGTGCCCGGTGCTGTCGGCGCGTGGCGGCGCGCGGCGCTCGATGCGGTCGGCGGCTATCCGCACGATACGCTCGCCGAGGATCAGGATCTGACGATCGCGATCCAGCGCGCCGGCTGGCTGGTGCAATATGACGTCGATGCGGTGGCCTGGACCGAGGCGCCGGAAAGCTTCGGGGCGCTCGCCAAGCAACGCTTCCGCTGGGCGTTCGGCACGCTGCAATGCCTGTGGAAGCACCGCCGCATCCTGCGCGAGCGACGCCCGGCGGGGCTGGCGCTGGTCGGCATTCCGCAGGCATGGCTGTTCCAGATCGGCTTCGCTTTGATCTCGCCGCTGATCGATCTCGCGCTCGCCATCTCGATCGTCGCGACGATCGTCCGAATCGATCAGCACGGCTGGGCGCAGACGCACACCGACGTGATCCGCATGGCGGTCTATTGGATCGGCTTCACCGCGGTCGACGCGATCTGCGGCTGGATCGCCTACAAGCTCGAGCCGCGCGAGAAACGCTATCCGCTCTTCCTGCTGCTGGCGCAGCGCTTCGTCTATCGCCAGATCATGTATTCGGTGGTGCTGCGCGCGGTGGCGGCGGCGGTACGGGGCCCGTGGGTCGGCTGGGGCAAGCTCGAACGCTCGGGCCGGGTCGGCAAACCGGCTTAGAGTCTGTCCTGTTGACGTTATACTCTCGTCACCCCGGCCTTGAGCAGGACAGCCTTTAAGCTGGGGTGAAGATGCAATCAGGGGTGAAGCCGAGCCTCGGCGGAGCAGGGTTCGCGCTCGGTCTGGATCGTCGCATGGCCGATCGCGAAGCGCTCTTGCAGCAGGTGCGCGACGGCACGGCGCACGCTGTCGCTATCCGCATCGGCTTCGACCGCGACATGCGCGGTGCCGTTCACCTCGTTGGTCGACATCGACCAGATATGAAGATCGTGGACATCGCGAACGCCGCTGACCGCCGCGATCGCGCCCCGGATTTCCGCGAGGCTCATGCCCTTGGGGACGCCCTCGAGCAGCACGTTGATCGTATCGGAGAGCAGGCTCCAGGTCCGGGGCAGGATCCACAGCGCGATCGCGATGGCGACGACCGGATCGATCCACAGCCATCCCGTGAAATAGATCAGGGCCGCGCCCACAATGACGCCGAACGAGCCGATCGCATCGGCCAATACCTCGAGATAGGCGCTCCGCATCGCCATGCTCTCGCCGCGTCCGCCCATCAGCAGGCGCATCGCAATCAGGTTGACGACCAGCGCCAGCACGGCGACCGCCATCACGCCCCCGGTCGCGACATGTTCGGGCGTGCGGAAGCGGCCGACGGCCTCGCTGACGACATAAGCGGCGGCGACGAACATCATCAGCGCGTTGAAGGCGGCGGCGACGATTTCGAGCCGCTTGTAGCCGAAGCTGCGCCGATCATCGGCGGCACGCGTACCGATCTTGATCGCCAGCAGCGCGATCGCCAGCGCGGCCACGTCGGTCAGCATGTGCGCCGCATCGGACAGCAGGGCGAGGCTGTTGAAGAAATAGGCGCCGAAAAGCTCGGCGATCAGCACCGACCCGCTGAGGCACAGGGCGATTCGCAGCGCGCCCGCGCTGGCGCCGGCGGTATGATCGTGATGCCCGTGATGATCGTGGCCCTCATGATCATGGCCGTGCGCATGATCGTGGCCGTGATGCCCTTGGTGGCCCGCTTGCTCCATTGCGTTCGTCCCGGCCCGTCTGAAAGTGAATGCAGGCGGGCGCCATAGCCCTCCGTACCATGGCGAGACAGGGCCGAATCTTTCCGTCGCGTCAACCATGGGGTTTAACCGAAACATAACGCCGGAAGACGACAAGCAGGGTGCGGACAGGAAGGGAAGCCTCATGGCGGCGCCGAAGCACAAGATCGAATGGTCAGCACCGGAAGAAGCGCCGTCGGCGGGTGCGCGCGGCACGGTCGTGGCCGGGCAGATGCCGGCGCGCGCGCTCCAGAATCTGCTCAGCGAGCATGCCGGCGTGCTCGCCGAGCCGCATGCCGACCGCTGGTCGCAACGCCGCGCGCTGACCTTCATCGTCGCCAGCGCGACGGCGCTGTGGGCCGCGCTGATCGTCATCGCACATACGACGATGGCCCTGATCGCCTGACCTTTTGAACGTTTGTTTGGAAACTCGCGGAAGAGCGAGTTTCAGGCGGCACTGGCCCGCACCCCCACCCGACCTCCCATTAGGATACACTGTGGGAGGTCGGGTGGGGGTGCGGGCCGGTGCCGCCCAAAGGACTCTCAGAGGCCGGCCGGGGCGGGTTGGACCCTCCAAGGCCTTTCTGGTAGCGCCGCGGCATGGCCGCCGCCTCCGCCACCACCGCCGCGCGCGAAATCCTCGTCCGCCTGCACGATGTGATGGCCGCGCGCGCCAACGCGCAGGCCAAGCTCAACAATGTCGTCCAGATCATCGGCGAGGCGCTCGATAGCGAAGTCTGCTCGGTCTATCTGCTGCGCGAGGGCGAACTCGAGCTTTATGCCACGCGCGGCCTGAAGGAAGAGGCCGTCCACGTCACCAAGCTCGCGATGGGCGAAGGTCTGGTCGGCACGATCGCGGAAGACAATCAGACGCTGAACCTCGCCGAGGCCACCAGCCATCCCGATTTCGCCTACAAGCCCGAGACCGGCGAGGAACTCTATCACAGTTTCGCGGGCGTCCCGATCGTCCGCGCCGAGCGCGCGATCGGCGTGCTCTCGATCCAGCATGCCGATCCGCGCCGCTACGACGATGTCGAGATCGAGGCGCTGCAGACCGTGGCGATGGTGCTGGCCGAGCTGATCGCGGGCGCGGGCCTCGTCGACGAGGCGAGCACGCGCGGACCCGATACGCGCGATCCCGCCACCGCGCGGATGACGGGCCTCAAGCTGGTCGAGGGCATGGCGGCAGGGCACGCCGTCTTCCACCAGCCGCGCGTGCTGGTCGAGCATACCGTCGCCGAGGACGTCGAGGCGGAACGCCACCGCGTCTATTCGGCGTTCGACAAGATGCGCGACCAGATCGATCGCATGATGAGCCAGGCCGATTTCGGCGCGGCGGGCGAGCATCAGGACATCCTCGCGACCTACAAGATGTTCGCCTACGACGAGGGCTGGCGCAACCGGATCAATGCCGCGATCGACAGCGGGCTGACCGCCGAGGCGGCGATCGAGCGCGTCCAGCAGCGCACCCGGATGCGGATGCGCGAGATCGACGATCCTCTGCTTGCCGATCGCATGCACGATCTCGAGGATCTTTCGAACCGGCTGCTGCGCATCGTCTCGGGCCAGCTCGGCACCGCCGCGCAATTGGGGCTGCGGCAGGACACGATCCTGATCGCGCGCAACCTGGGGCCGGCCGAGCTGCTGGAATATGATCGGCGGCGGCTGAAGGGCGTGATCCTTCAGGAAGGTTCGCTGACCGCGCATGTCGTGATCGTCGCGCGCGCGATGGGCGTGCCCGTGCTCGGCCGCGTCCGCGATGCGCGGCGGCAGATCGCCGAGGGCGATCTCGTGCTGCTCGATGCGACGCAGGGCAATGCGCTGGCGCGCCCGAACGCGGCGATCGAGGAGGCCTTCGAGACCCAGCTCACCGTCAGCCAGAAACGCCGCGCCGAATATAATGCGATGCGCGATCTGCCGCCGGTGACGCTGGACGGCCAGCGGATGACGCTGATGGTCAACGCCGGCCTGCGCGACGATGTCGCGGCACTCGATACGACGGGGGCGGACGGCATCGGGCTGTTTCGCACCGAATTCGAATTCCTGATCTCGGCCGAGCTGCCCAAGCGCGAGAGGCAGGCGCGCGTCTATCGCGACATCATGGAGGCGGCGGGCGACAAGCCCGTCACCTTCCGCACCGTCGATGTCGGGGGCGACAAGGTGCTGCCCTATATGGCCAGCGACGCGATCGACGAGGAAAATCCCGCGATGGGCTGGCGCGCGATCCGGCTGGCGCTGGAGCGCGATGCGCTGATGAAGGCGCAGGCGGCGGCGCTGGTCGAGGCGGCGAGCGGACGCGTGCTGAGCGTGATGTTCCCGATGATCTCGGAGCCGTGGGAATTCGATCAGGCGCATGCTTTGTTCGAGGAGCAGCGCGCCCGCGTGCTCAAGCGCGGGCGGCAGCCGCCGCTGGCGATCCGCTACGGCGCGATGCTGGAGGTGCCGGCGCTGGCGGAGAGCCTCGATCTGCTGCTGCCCAAGCTGGACTTCATCTCGATCGGCACCAACGACCTGACCCAATTCCTGTTCGCCGCCGATCGCGCGCACCCGAAGCTCGCCGAAAGGTATGACTGGCTGAGCCCCTCGATCCTGCGCTTCATCGCGCGGGTGACGCGTGAATGCATCGCCGCCGACGTGCCGGTCGGGCTGTGCGGCGAGATGGGCGGCCGGCCACTGGAGGCGATGGCGCTGGTCGGGCTCGGCATCGATCGGCTTTCGATCACGCCGGCGGCGGTGGGGCCGGTCAAGGCGATGCTGCGGTCGCTCGATCTCGGCAAGCTTCGCGCCATGATGCCGGGGCTGCTTGCCCGCCCGCCCGAAAACATGCGCGCGGCCCTGATCGCGTGGGCGGCGGCAAACGACGTGCGGGTGGGTTGAAGCGTGTAACGATTAGTTGCCGACATGGGCTTGTTAAGTCTCGATGATCGAGGTTAAGCATCGCATGGCAGCGAAGAGGCCGCCGATGGAGGAAGTGTCGACCGATCCGGAGTTTGGCGGCGCGCGGGACGTTGGCGCCGAGCTTCGTGATGCGCGCGAGGCGCAGGGCCTGGCGCTCATCGACGTCGCCGATCGCACGCGCATTCCGAAGCGCCATCTCGCCGCGATCGAGGCCGGTGCGCACGATGGCCTGCCCGCGGCGACGTACAGCGCGGGGTTCGTCAAGAGTTATGCCCGGCTGCTCGGGCTGGACGGCAATGCGCTCGCTCTGCGGTTCCGCGCAGAAATGGCGGGGCGTGAAGCCGCGGCCGAGCGCTACGAGCCTTATGAGCCCGCCGATCCGGCGCGGACCCCCA
>NZ_CAHJXD010000244.1 GCF_903644055.1 Sphingomonas bacterium
GAGCGCCTGCGCGGCGATCGGAGTCAGCGCGCCGCCGAGCACGCCCGCGACGTTGAACGCCATCGACGCGCCCGTGTAGCGCACGCGCGGCGGGAACAGGCCGGGCAGCCACGCGCCCAGCGGGCCGTAGACGAAGCCCATCAGCAGCAGCGACAGCGCCAGGAAGGCGAACACCAGCAGCAGCGATCCCGATCCCATCATCGGCGCCATCAGCAGGCCGGCGAACATCGTGGCGACGCAGCCGCCGAGCAGCACGCGGCGCTCGTCCCAATGCGCATCGGCCGCATAGGCCGCCGCGACGATGCCGATCGCCATGAACAGGATCGCGCCGAGCTGCACCGCGAGGAACGCCGCCATCGGATAGCCCAGCGTCTTCGTGCCGTAGCCCAGCGCGAAGGCGGTGCTGATATAGTAAAGCGCGAAGCAGGCGACCGCGCCCAACGTACCGATCACCAGCGCGCCGAAATGCCTGGACGTCAGTTCGGCGAAGGGGATCGCCGGCGGCGGTGCCTCGGCAAGCGCCGCGGCGAATTCGGGCGTCTCGGCGAGCCTGAGGCGGATCCACAGCCCGAACCCGACGAGCAGGGCGCTGATCGCGAACGGCACGCGCCAGCCCCAGGCGGCGAACGCCTCCGGCCCCAGCCACAGACCGAGCAGCAGGAACAGCCCGTTGGCGGCGACGAAGCCGACCGGCGCGCCGAGCTGCGGGAACATGCCGTAGCGCGCGCGCCAGCCCGGCGGCGCATTCTCCACCGCCAGCAGCGCCGCCCCGCCCCATTCCCCGCCGAGCCCGAACCCCTGGCCGAAGCGCAGCAGGCAGAGCAAGGCCGCAGCGGGCCAGCCGAGCACCGCATAGGTCGGCACGAAGGCGACCAGCGTGGTCGAAATCCCCATCGTCAGCAGCGAGGCGACGAGAGTCGACTTGCGCCCGACGCGATCGCCGAAATGGCCGAAGAACAGCGAGCCCAGCGGCCGCGCGATGAAGGCGACTCCGATCGTAGCGAAGGCGGCGAGCTGCTGCGCGGTCGGCGAGACGGCGGGGAAGAAGAGCTTGCCGAACACCAGTGCCGCGGCGGTCGTATAGACGTAGAAATCGTAGAATTCGATGCTCGTGCCGATCAGGCTGGCGGCGAGCACCCGCCGCGTCGAGGGCTGCCGCCCCTTGGTCTCCGCCATCCCCGTTCCTCCCGCCCCGTTCTTGATCGCGGCGATGCGTTCGCGCAAGCATCGCGAGCAAGAGGGGTCCCGCCGATATGCGAAGGCCGGCGCCTCCCCTCGGAGACGCCGGCCAGCGCTTGAGTTCGGGACGGGCGGATGGGCCGCCCGTTCAGGCCTTGTTATCTGCCGCCGCGCTGCACGCACTTGTCTTTTACGGTGCGCGAGCAGGCCGGGTAGATGCTGGTGTCGACCGGAGCCGGCGCCGGAGCCGCTGCGGGCTCGGGAGCAGGCGGGGGCGCCGGGGTGGCCGTCGCGGGATCGGGCGCGGGGGTTTCGGGCGGAGTCGTCGAGACGGGCGGCGGGGCCATGCCACTGTCCGGGGCGGGGGTGGTCTGCGGCGCCATGTCGGGCGTGGGCGCCGGCGTGGTCTGCGCGAAGGCCGCGGTGCCGATCGCCAGCGACGCCAGCATCAGAAGTGACTTGTTCATCTCGATCTCCTTCATTGAGCGAGCACACCGAAGCGGCTCCGCACCGCCCCGAACGCAACAGCCCTGCGCTGGTTGCGTATCCGAAACGCCTTTGCGGCGGTCAGGGTGCCGATACGGTTGCCCCGCGCGCCCGCGTTCCCTACCTGTTCAAGCGTGAGTCCCTCCCCCGCCCCCGCCGATCCGCCTTATCTGCGTGGTCTCAACGAACCGCAGCGCGATGCCGTGCTCACCACCGACGGCCCGGTGCTGGTGCTGGCGGGCGCCGGCACGGGCAAGACCGCCGCGCTGACCGCGCGGCTCGCGCATCTCATCGCCACCCGCCGCGCCTGGCCGAGCGAGATCCTCGCCGTAACCTTCACCAACAAGGCGGCGCGCGAGATGCGCGAGCGCGTCGGCCGGATGATGGGCGATGCGGTCGAGGGGATGCCGTGGCTCGGCACCTTCCATTCGGTCGCCGCGCGGATGCTCCGGCGGCATGCCGGGCTCGTCGGGCTCCAGAGCAATTTCACGATCCTCGATACCGACGATCAGCTACGGCTTCTCAAACAGCTCATCCAGGCCGCTGATATCGATGAGAAAAGATTTACCGCGCGCGCGCTCGCCGGGCTGATCGATCGCTGGAAGAATCGCGGCTGGACGCCCGCCGAGATCGACGCCGGGGAGAGCGAAGCCTTCGCCAACGGGCGCGGGCAGGAGCTTTACGCCGCCTATCAGGCGCGCCTGAAAGCCGTGAACGCCTGCGATTTCGGCGATCTGCTGCTCCACATGCTGGTGATCCTCAAGACGCACCGCGACGTGCTCGCCGATTATCAGAGGCGCTTCCGCTACATCCTCGTCGACGAATATCAGGACACCAACGCCAGCCAATATCTGTGGCTGCGGCTGCTCGCGCAGGACCGCAAGAACATCTGCTGCGTGGGCGACGACGACCAGAGCATCTATTCGTGGCGCGGCGCGGAGGTGACCAACATCCTGCGCTTCGAGCGCGATTTTCCCGGCGCCAAGGTGATCCGGCTCGAACAGAATTACCGCTCGACCCCGCACATCCTCGCCGCCGCGAGCGGCGTGATCGCCAACAACGGCGGCCGGCTCGGCAAGACGCTGTGGACCGAGCAGGCGGCGGGCGAGAAAGTCGGCGTCATCGGCGTCTGGGACGGGCCGGAGGAGGCGCGCCGCGTCGGCGAAGAGATCGAGGGCTTCCAGCGCGGCGGCGGCCGGATCGACGCCGTCGCGATCCTCGTCCGCGCGCAGCACCAGACGCGCGAGTTCGAGGACCGCTTCATCGCGATCGGCATGCCCTACCGCATCGTCGGCGGCTTCCGCTTCTACGAGCGCGCCGAGATCCGCGATGCGCTCGCCTATCTGCGCGTCATCGCCCAGCCCGCTGACGATCTGGCGTTCGAGCGAATCGTCAACACGCCCAAGCGCGGGATCGGCGACAAGGCGGTCGCCAAGCTCCACCAGGTGGCGCGGAGCCAGGGCCTCCCCCTAACCCACGCCGCCGCGCGCATCCTCGATACCGACGAGCTGACCCCCGCCGCGCGCCGCTCGCTCGGCAATCTGATCGGCGATATCGCGCGCTGGCGATCGAAGGTCGGCGAGCTGCCGCATGCCGAGGTCGCGCGGATCATGCTCGACGAGAGCGGCTATACCGCGATGCTCCAGGCCGAGCGCTCGACCGAGGCGAGCGGGCGGCTGGAGAATCTCACCGAGCTGGCGCGCGCGATGGAGGAATATGAGACGCTCGGCGCCTTCCTCGAACATGTCAGCCTCGTCATGGACAATGAGGCCAACGCCGACGACGCCAAGGTGACGATCATGACGATCCACGCCGCCAAGGGGCTGGAATATGACACCGTCTTCCTCGCGGGCTGGGAGGAAGGGCTGTTCCCCTCGCAGCGCGCGCTCGACGAGGGCGGCACCGCCAGCCTCGAGGAGGAGCGCCGCCTCGCTTATGTCGCGATCACGCGCGCGCGGCGGCGGGCGGTGATCCTCCACGCCGCCAACCGGCGCATCTACGGGCAATGGACCAGCTCGATCCCCTCGCGCTTCGTGGGCGAGCTGCCGCCCGAGCATGTCACCACCGAGACGACGATGACCGGCGGCGAGAGCCTGTGGCGCGCGCAATGGAGCGAGCAGGGCGATCCCTTCGCGCACCTCGCCGCCGCCAACGCGACGCGCGCGGCGCAGCGCGGCCCCGGCTGGCAGCGCGCGATGGTCAAGCCGCTCGACATGTCGCCGACGCGGCTGGCCGAGGTCAAGACCAGCGCCGCGAGCTTCGCCGCCAAGCCGAGAAGCGACATCGCGCTCGGCCAGCGCGTGTTCCACACCAAGTTCGGCTATGGCGCGGTCGCCGAGATCGAGGGCAACAAGCTGGAGATCGATTTCGAGCAGGCGGGGCGCAAGCGGGTGCTGGACAGCTTCGTCACGGTAAGTTGATTTTCGGCGGAATGAGGATTGCCCGCTTGCTCCAAGCGGCGCAGTCTCCCCGGCATCACTCGGGGGAACGGCAATGGCGGACGATAGGGGAATCAGCCGGCGGGGCGTGCTCGGCGCGGGCATCGGGGGCGCGGCGCTGACGACGTTGGCGGCGGGCACGGCGGGCAGCGCGCCGA
>NZ_CAHJXD010000245.1 GCF_903644055.1 Sphingomonas bacterium
CGTCATCTCGGCGGCGATGCGCGCGGGCGATGCCGGCGTGCTGCTGCTCACCACCAACCAGCGCGACGTGATCCGCAGCGTGCGCGCCGAGCGCTTCTGGCTGGGGATCATCCTGCTCGGCACCGGCGCGCTCTCGATGCTGCTGTCCTTCTATCTCGCGCGGACGATCGCGCGGCCGTTGCGCCGCCTGGCGCTGGCGGCGCATCGCGTGCGCCTCGGCCGATCGCGCGAGGTGCAATTGCCGCGCCTGCCCTCGCGGCACGACGAGATCGGCACGCTCGCCCGCGCGCTTTCCGACATGAGCCAGGCGCTGAGGAAGCGCATCGACGCGACCGAGGCCTTCGCCGCCGACGTCGCGCACGAGATCAAGAACCCCCTCGCCTCGCTGCGCTCCGCCGTCGACAGTCTCGATCTCGTCAGCGATCCCGAGCTGCGCGACAAGCTGATCGCGATCATCCGCGACGATGTCGGCCGGCTCGATCGGCTGATCACCGACGTCTCCGAAGCCTCGCGGATGGATGCCGAGCTTTCGCGCGCGCGCTTCGAGACGGTCGATATCGGCAACATGATCGAACAATTGATCGCCGCGCGCGAGGAGCGCGGCATCCCCAACGATATCCGCCTCGCCTTCGCGCGCCCCAATCGCGGCAGCGCGGTGCTGTTCGGCGAGGGTTCGCGGCTGGCGCGGGTGATCGAAAACCTTATCGACAACGCCATCTCCTTCTCGCCCCCCGGCGGGCTCGTCCAGGTCGCCGCGACGCGCGACCAGGGCGAAGTGGTGGTGCGGGTGGAGGACGAGGGCCCCGGCGTCGCGCCCGAAGCGCGGGAGGACATCTTCAACCGCTTCCATTCTGACCGCCCCGAGGGCGAGGAGTTCGGCCGCCACAGCGGGCTCGGCCTCGCCATCGCCAAGGCGATCGTCGAGGGGCATAGCGGCACGATCCTCGTCACCGAGCGCGACGAGGGCCAATCGGGCGCGCGCTTCCTGATCCGCCTGCCCGCGGCGCAGCGCTGATGGCGCTGGTCCACGCCACCTGCGTCGCGATCGGCGGGCGCGGCGTGCTGCTGATGGGGCCGCCGGGGGCCGGCAAGTCCGATCTCGCGCTGCGCCTGATCGATCGCGGCGCGCTGCTGGTCGCGGACGATGCCGTGACGCTCGGCCGCGACGGAGATGCGTTGCGCGCGACCTGCCCCGCGACGATCGGGCGACGGATCGAGGTGCGCGGAGTCGGCATCGTCGAAGTCGCGGCGGCGGCTGGCGCTCCGATAGCACTCGGCGTGATCCTCGACGGAACGCCCGAGCGGATGCCCCCCGATCCGCTCCCCAACACCCTCTTCGAGGGCGTCGAGGTTCCGCAGATCGCGCTCGCGCCGTTCGAGGCGTCGGCGCCGCTCAAGGTAGAGCAAGCCTTGGCGCTTTATGGCCTGCCCCGATGACCGATCCCCGCCGCATCCTCCTCGTCACCGGCATGTCGGGCGCGGGGCGCACCACCGCGCTCAAGACGCTCGAGGATATCGGCTGGGAGACCGCCGACAATCTGCCGCTCGCGCTGGTCGACCGCCTGCTCGCCAGCCCCCCCGCCGAGGGCGCCGGCGAGAGCGATCGCCCGTTCGCGGTCGGGATCGACAGCCGCACGCGCGGTTTCGACGCCAAGGCCATCCTCGCGCGCGTCGACAAGCTGCGCGGCGCGCGCGGAATCGCGATCGAGATCCTCTTTTTCGATTGCTCGGGCGTCGTGCTCCAGCGCCGCTTCTCCGCGACCCGCCGCCGCCACCCGCTGGCGCAGGATCGCCCCGCCAAGGTCGGCATCGCGAGCGAACGCGAATTGCTCCGGCCGCTCCGCGAGGGCGCCGATTTCCTTATCGACACCAGCGATCTTAGCACCAACGCGCTCCAGCAACAGTTGCGCGCTTTGTTCGGCGCCGAGGCGGCGGCGAACTCGACTCTGTCGATCACCTCGTTCGGCTTCTCGCGCGGGCTTCCCAACGACGCCGATCTGGTGTTCGACCTGCGCTTCCTCCACAATCCCTACTGGGTGCCCGATCTGCGCCCCGGCACGGGCCTCGATCCCGATGTCGCGGCTTATATCGCCCAGGATCCCGCTTATCCGGAGGCGATGGAGCGGATCGAGGGGCTGCTGCTGCTGCTGTTGCCGCGCTACGAAGCCGAGGGCAAATCCTACGTCACGATCGCCTTCGGCTGCACCGGCGGCCGCCACCGATCGGTGCATGTCGCCGAGCATATGGCGCGGAGGTTGCGCGAGGCGGGTTTTTCGCCCACCATCGCGCATCGCGATCTAGCCAGGCAGACGCTGGACGCGCTGGAAGGACGACCGGAGGCTGGCGACAAGCAAGGCGTGACGGTGATTCAATGATCGGAATGGTGCTGGTGACTCATGGCCAGCTCGCGGCCGAATTCGTGCGCGCGATGGAACATGTCGTCGGCCCCCAGCCGGGGGTCGCGGGCATCTGCATCGGGCCGGACGACGATATGGAGGCGCGCCGCGCCGATATCGCCGCCGCCATCGCGTCGGTGGATGACGGGCGCGGCGTGATCCTGCTCACCGATCTGTTCGGGGGCACGCCCTCCAACCTCGCGATTTCGCTGATGGAGCCGGGCCGAGTCGAGGTGATCGCCGGCGTCAACCTGCCGATGCTGATTCGCCTGTCGGGCGCGCGCAAGATGATGAAGGTTCAGGCGGCGGTCGCCGCCGCGCGCGAGGCGGGCCGCAAATATATCTCGGTCGCCTCCGAAGTGCTCGGCGAGGCGGCGGCGTGAGCGACGGCGTCGAACGTTCGGTGCTGATCGCCAACAAGCGCGGCCTCCACGCGCGCGCCAGCGCCAAGTTCGTCACGCTCGCCAGCACGCAGACCGCCGCGGTCGCGGTCGAGAAGGATGGCTCTCGGGTCGCGGGCACCTCGATCATGGGGCTGATGATGCTCGGCGCGGCGATGGGCGATACCGTGACGGTCAGCGCCACCGGCGAGGGCGCGCAAGGCGCGCTCGATGCTTTGTGCGGGCTGATCGAGGACAAGTTCGGGGAGGAATAAGCCCCTCGCCCGCCCCGACATGCCCCGCGCGATCACCGCTTTCTCCAACCCGCTGGTCAAGCAGGTCCGCGCGCTACGCGACAAGCGCCACCGCCGCGAGCAGGGGCTTTTCCTCGCCGAGGGGCTGCGCATCCTCGCCGAGGCGGAGGAGACCGGCGTGCTGCCCGAGCTTCTGTTCTTCTCCGCCGACGGCGCCGGCCACCCGATCGTCGCACGGCTCGTCGCCAGGGTCGAAGCGCGCGGCGGCGAGGCGATCGAGACCAGCCGCGACATCCTCCACAAGCTTTCCGGCAAGGATAATCCGCAGACCGTCCTCGGCGTCTATCGCCAGCCCGCGACCGATCTCGAAGCGATCGACCGCGCCGCCGCGCCGATCTGGCTGGTCGCGCAGGCGCTGCGCGATCCGGGCAATCTCGGCACGATCCTGCGCACCGGCGATGCGGTCGGCGCGGGCGGGCTGATCCTGATCGACGATTGCGTCGATCCCTTCTCGGTCGAGGCGGTGCGCGCGAGCATGGGGGCGCTGTTCACGCAGCGTATCGCGCAGACGCGCTGGGAGGCGTTCCTGCCGTGGCTGCGCGGCGGCGACGGGCAGCTCGTCGGCACGCATCTCGCCGCCAGCGAGGATTATCGCGCCGCGCGTTACGCCGCCCCCGCCTTCATCCTGATCGGCAACGAAGCGCAGGGCTTGCCCGATGCCTTCGCCGCCGCATGCGACGTGCGCGTCCGCATCCCGATGCTGGGCCGCGCCGACAGCCTCAACGCCGCCGTCGCCTGCGCGGTGGTCGCCTATGAAGTGCTGGGCCAGCTCGGCGCACGCTGAGCACGCCGGCGCCGCCGGCCGCACGACGCCAGAGGCTGCCCTGTACAAGCTGACGTCACCCCGGCCTTGAGCCGGGGTCCCGCTTCTTCAGCGTCGGCCAAGCAGCGGGACCGGCTCAAGGCCGGGGTGCGGCGATCCTTCAGACCCTGCGGCCGCTGAACAACTGGATCAGCCCGACGACGATCGCGATGACGAGCAGGATGTGAATCAACCCGCCCGCGACGTGGAAAACCAGGAAGCCGAGCAGCCAGAGGACGAACAATATCGCGGCGATGGTGAACAGCATGTCTATCTCTCCCTTGCGAACCATCGCCGCAACGCGCCGGAACGCCGACGGCTCCACCGGATTTGGAACATAAGATCGGATCTGGAGGCTGTCCCGTTCAAGCCGAAACGTCACCCCGGCCGGGGTGACGAGAGTATAACAGGACGGACTCTAACGCGTGAACAGCGCCACCAGCTCGACATGCGTCGACCAGCGGAACTGCCCGACCGGGCGCACCCATTCGAGCGCATAGCCGCCGTCGATCAGCGTCCGCGCATCGCGCGCGAAGGTCGCGGGGTTGCACGAGACATAAGCGATCCGCCCGATCGCGCTCGCCGCCAGCGCCGGCGCCTGCTCCTTGGCGCCCGCGCGCGGCGGATCGAGGACGGCGGCATCGAAGCGCGCCAGCTCCTTGGCATCGAGCGGACGGCGAAAGAGATCGCGATGCTCGACGGCGATCGCCCGCTTGCTCGCTCCCGCCGCGCCCTTGAGCGCCAGCACCGCATCGCGCGCGCCCTCCGCCGCATATACCCTCGCCCCCGCCGCGAGCGGCAAGGCGAATGTCCCCAGCCCGGCGAACAGATCGAGCACCGCCTCCGCCCCGCCCACCGCCTCGCGCACGGCATCGACCAGCGCTTGTTCGCCATCCTGTGTCGCCTGGAGGAAGGCCCCCGGCGGCAGCGCCACGGCGACGTCGCCGAGCGTCACCGTCACCGGCCGCGGCTCCCACCACGCCTGCGCGCCATAGCCATCGTCGATCGCTAGCCGCGCCAGCCCGTGCGCGCCCGCGAAGCCGGTGATCGCCTCGCTCGCCTCCAGCCCCTCGGCGGTGACCCCGCTCAGCAGCAGATCGACGCCCTGATCGCTCAGCGCCATCCGCACCTCGCCCGCGCGGCCTCGGCGCAGCAGCGGCATCAGCATCGCGCGCAGCGGTGCGACCAGCGCGAACAGCTCGGGCCGCAGCACATGGCATTCGGCCATGTCGACGATCCGATGGCTGGCCTCCTCGTTGAAGCCGAGCACGACTCGATTGCCGATCCGTTCGGCGCGTAGCGATGCCTTGCGGCGCGTGCGCGGCGGCGAGAGATGCGCGGGCAGCAATCGCGGCGGCGCGATCCGTTGGGAGGCGAGCGCTCCCGTCACCCGCTGCGCCAGGAATTCGGCATAGGCTTCGTCGTCGACGTGCTGGAGCTGGCACCCGCCGCAGCGCGGGAAATGGCGGCACGGCGGCGTCGCATGATGCGGCCCCGCCACGACCGCCCCGCCCGCATCGATCGAATCGCCCGGCGCAGTCAGCGCGACGTGACGGCCGTCCTCGGTCACGCCGTCGCCGCGCGCGGCAAGGCGGAGCACCAGGCTCACGCGTCGGAAACCGCTTGGGCAAGATGCACCAGCAGATCGTCGGCGATCATCGCGCGCCCGGCGAGATCGGCGGCGCGCGCGTGTAGCCATATCGCCTGCTCGACCGCCTCGAACGGCGCCAGCCCATGGCATGCGGCCTGCGCCAGCATCGTGGCGACGATCCCGGTCAGCACATCACC
>NZ_CAHJXD010000246.1 GCF_903644055.1 Sphingomonas bacterium
GCCCGCGGGATCGGCGCCGCAGGCGCTGGCGCGATCGGGGCGGCAGGTGGCCCGCGCGGTGGCGCGCGCGCTCGATCAGGCGGGGGGCTGAGGCGATGGCGTTCCGGCTGGCGAAGGCGGGAGAGCAGCGCACGCAGACGTTCGTCAAACGCTTCGACCCGCGTTTCTGGACGGTCAATTTCCCGCGGCCGATGATGGCGGCGGTGACCACGACCGGGGCGACGAGCCTCGCGGTGGACGCGGTGTTTTACAAGGCGGACGATCTCGCCGGGCTGATCTGGGAGGCGGAGGATCGGTTCGACCATCCGCTGCTGGCCTATGAGACCGATCGCGACTTTCGCGGGCTGACGCTGGCGTTTCGCTGGCGATCCTCGGGCGTGCTGGCGCTCGACGGGATCAACGGCCCGACACTGACGATCGAGGGGCGCGATGCGGAGGGCAATCCGCGATCCTGGTACGTGCGGCTGTGGAATTATGCGAGCGGCACGCCCGACGATGCGGCGATCCTGCTGGATTTCGACGCGATGGACGGCGGCTTCCTGCTGCCGGGCGAGGCCGATCGGGTGTGGGCGGGGGATATCGACCGGCTGTTCGTGTCGCTGGTCGCGCCCGGCTATACCGGCGCCGATGGGGCGCTGGAGTCGCCGCAGGAAGCTCAGGTCACGCTGTCCGATATCGTGTGCGAGGGCGCGCGATCGGTGCTGGCGATCGGCGATGCGTTCGTGCCCGGGCATCGCTTGCGGATCGCGACGGGCTATGACGACAGCTATAATCTGACGCCCGCGCGGGTGCTGCGGACGATCCTGCAACTCGGCTATCGCGGCACGATCAACCATTATGTCGGAATGAGCCATTATTTCCGGCTCGAGGCCAATTCGGGGGGCTTCTACGCGAGCCTGGCGGGCGGCGTGCTCAACGTGGCGTGCGCGGCGTGGCATGCGAGCTTCGCCGCGGAGGCAAAGGCGCTGGGCTTCGAGCTGATCCTGTCGCTGTCCTACGAGCTGCTCGACCAGCATTGTTGGGGCGATTGGAAGCAGCGCGCCGAGGATGGCGCACCCGCGCTGACCGGATGGGTGCCGCCCTCGACCTTGCTGTCCCCCGCCAATGCCGGGGCGATGTCCTATCTGCGGCAGGTGGCGCAGGCCTTTGCCGGAATCGCGGCGGCGGCGGGACTGCGGGTGCGGTTCCAGATCGGCGAGCCCTGGTGGTGGGTGACGGGGGACGGGCGGCCGTGCCTCTACGACGATGCGGCGCGCGCGGCGTTCGGGGGAGCGCCGGTGTCGATCGCGAGCGTGCGCGGCGCGCTGGACGCGGGGCGGAAGGCGTTGCTCGATCAGGCGGGGGCGTTGCTCGCGGCCTCGACGGCGGCGCTGTGTGCCGCCGTCAGAGCGGTGGCCGCCGACGCGGAGCTGCTGCTGCTGGCCTATCTGCCGAGCGTGCTCGATCCGGCGGCGCCCGAGGTGCGGCGCGCGAACCTGCCGATGGGGTGGGCGCGGCCGGCATTCGACGTGCTCCAGCTCGAGGATTATGACTGGGTGACGGGCGACGACGCCGGCGCGACCGCGGCGGGCACCCGCGAGGCGGCGCTGCGGCTCGGCTATCCGCTGGGCGAGACGCATTATTTCAGCGGCTTCGTGCTCAACGCGGGCGACGCCGGCGCGCAATGGCCGCTGATCGAGCGTGCCGCGATGGCGGGACAGGCGCGCGGGCATGCCGAGACCTTCGTCTGGGCGCTGCCTCAGGTGGCGCGCGACGGCTTCCTTCACTTCGAGCTTGGAGACGAGAGCATGCAGGCGTTCGACGACGTCGACTTTCCGATCGCGATCGGCGCGCACGCCAGCGTCGAGCCCGGCTTCTCGACCGCGATCGTCGCGAGTGCTTCGGGAGTCGAGCAGCGCAACATGGATTGGGCGCAGGCGAGGCTGCGCTTCGATGCTGGGCCGGGGGTGCGATCGCAGGCCGATATCGAGGCATTGCTGCGCTTCTTCCGCGCGCGGCGCGGCGCGGCGCGGGGCTTCCGGTTCCGCGATCCGCTCGACGACAGTTCGGCGGGATCGACCGATGCGGCGGGGTTCGGCGACGTCCCGCTCGGGATCGGCGACGGCGCGCGGACGCGGTTCGCATTGGTCAAGCTCTATGGCGACGACGCGCCCGAGCTGCGGCGGATCACGCGGCCGATCGCCGGAAGCGTGCGCGTCGGCGTCGGCGGGAGCGAGCGGCTGACCGGATGGGCGCTGGAGGAGGGCGGGATCGTCTCGTTCGCGAGCGCGCCGGCCGCCGGGCAGGCGGTGACCGCGGGGTATCGCTTCGCCGTGCCGGTGCGCTTCGCCGAGGATCATTTGCAAGTGTCGCTGGGCGCGGTGCTGGCGGGGGAGGCGCCTTCGGTGCCGCTGATCGAGGTGCGCGAGATGTTCGCGTGACGCTCGCGTGGCTGGAGGGCGACCTCACCAGCATCGCCTTGTGCTGGCGGCTCGACCGGCGCGACGGGGTGGCGATCGGCTTTACCAGCCACGATCGCGACCTGGCGATCGACGGGCTCGTCTATCGCGCGGCGCCGGGGATGACGCCCTCGGCGGTGAGCGTCTCGGACGGGTTCGAGGTCGATACGCTCGACGTTTCGGGGGCGCTGACATCGGATGCGATCACCGCCGGCGACATGGCGGCGGGGCGCTGGGACGGCGCGGCGGCGCGGCTGTTCGCGGTGGACTGGCGTGATCCGGGGGGCGGGAGCCTGCACCTGACGCGGGGCGAGCTGGGCGACGTTGCGATCCGCGACGGCGCCTTTTCGGCGGAGCTGCGCGGGCCGACCGCGTTGCTCGAACGGCTGGTGGTGGAGCGGACCTCGCCCGAGTGCCGCGCGAGCCTGGGGGATCGGCGCTGCCGGGTGGACATGGCTCCGCGCACCCGCTTCGCGCGGATCGTCGCGGTGGGCGATGCCACGACGGTGACGGTGGATGCCACCGAGCCCGAGGCGGGCGCCTATGGCTATGGCCGGATCGACTGGATCGAGGGCGCGAACAGCGGGATGGCGAGCCTGATCGCCGGATCGGACGGGGCGACGATCATGTTGCGCGAGCCCGCGCCGTTTGCGGTCGAGATCGGCGGGCTGGTGCGGCTGCGCGAGGGGTGCGACCGCGCGCTGGCGACGTGCCGCGACCGTTTCGCCAACGCGATCAACTTTCGCGGCGAACCCTATCTGCCGGGCAACGACCTGCTCACCCGCTATCCGGGAGCCTGACGATGACGATTGCGGAAGAGATCGTCGCGCGGGCGCGCGGCTGCCTCGGCGCGCGCTTTCGGCCGCAGGGGCGGGTGCCGGAGCATGGGCTCGATTGCGTCGGCGTCGCGGCGATCGCTTACGGGCGCGAGGTGCCGGGCAGCTATGCGCCGCGCGGCGGCGACGCGGGGGCG
>NZ_CAHJXD010000247.1 GCF_903644055.1 Sphingomonas bacterium
GGACGGGCGCGCGATCGGGGCCCCGGCGTCGGCGGTGGGCGCGTCGCTCACCCCTGTCCACCGCGCGCCAGCTTGCGGCGGATCGGTGCCGCCAGCATGTCGATCCCGAAGATGCCGAGCAGCGCCACCGCGAACATCGTCATCCCCGCGAAGCCGTGCAGGAAGCCCTGCGCCACCGGATCGCCGAAGAAATAGGTCACCAGGATCAGCACCAGCACGCGCACGAAATTGGCGAGCACCGCCACCGGCACGATCGCCACCATCAGCAGCAGCGCATAGCGCCAGTTCGCATTGTGGCGCATGTAGATGTAGAATAATCCGATCGCCGAAAGGCTGATGATCGAATTGAGCCCCGAGCAGGCCGCGGCGACCAATATGTCATATTGATCGACCTGGATGATCACCCCGGTGCGCGCGATCGGCAGCCCGAACGCATCGAGCAGCCATACCGCCGCGCGCGAGATGCCGAGCTTCAGCGGCTGCGTCACCGCCGCCACCACCGAATCCGGCGGCGGGAACAGGAAGAAGAAATACAATATCGGAAACCAGATCAGCCGCATCGCCTTGAGCCCGAGATAGGCATAGGCCAGGACGACCAGCACCTCGTAGAGCGCATAGCCCTCGATCTCGGGCGTGCCGCTGATCCGGCCGAGCGCATAGACGATCAGCCCGATCGCCAGAAGCGGCAGCGCTACCGCCAGGCTGCCCGGCGTGATGAACGGCGTGAAGCTGCGCCGCATCCGCAGCGCCAGCCACAGCCCGGTCGCGAGCACGACCGGCCCGTGCGCGCCCTGCTCGGTCGACCAGCTATCCTGCGCGACCATCACCATCGTCGGCACGATCA
This sequence comes from Sphingomonas bacterium, assembly GCF_903644055.1. GTDB lineage: Bacteria > Pseudomonadota > Alphaproteobacteria > Sphingomonadales > Sphingomonadaceae > Sphingomonas_I. The sequence continues at coordinate 845 of NZ_CAHJXD010000247.1, forward strand.
GCGCCAGCGCGCCGACGATCATCAGCCAGTGCCGGCGCAGCAGCACCCGGCCCCAATCGGGGGGCAGCAGATCGCCGCGGGCGTGAGCCTCGGCATCCTTGGCGGCGAGCGTGGAAGAGGTCATCGTCATCGCTGCCTTTAGCCGAGATCGCGACGGCGGCAACGCGTTTCGATCGGCCTTGTGGCGGAGCGCGACCCCGTAGCTATCCATCCTTCCGCCCCGATGCTACGCCGCGCTTCAAGAGGACATGCGATCATGATGTTCTCGGTCTCAAGCGGCACGGTGGGTGCATGAGCGTGGATAACGACGGCATTCTGGCCGAAAACCGTTCGGATTGTATCCTGTGCGGCAATGACAGTCGATTGCTTCATGATGGCCTCAGGGATCCTCTGTTCGGCGCGCCGGGAACATGGTCCATCCGCCAGTGCGCGTCTGCCGACTGTCGTCTGGGCTGGGTCGATCCGAGGCCGCTGCCGGATCAGGTCGGAAAACTCTATGAAAGCTATTACACGCACGCCGAAGATGGCGCGGTGGATGAGCAGAATTATTACGGTGGCGGGCTCAAGAAGATCGTAAAGTCGGTGTTGGCTCGCCTGTTGTTCTGGAGGCGCCCTGCCTATCAGACCGATCTGCTTCATCTTCAGGGAATGATTCCGGGCCGGTTGCTGGAAATCGGCTGCGGCAGCGGAAGCTTTCTCGCCGCCGCGGCGCGCGCCGGGTGGGCGGCGTTCGGTATCGATTTCGATCGGAAGGCGGTGGAAGCCGCCCGGTCGATCCCGGGTGTTCGCGCCGAGATGGGCGATCTGCTGGATCAGGGCTTCCCGGCCGCGTCTTTCGATGCGATCGTGATGAACAACGTGATCGAACATGTATCCGATCCGATCGCCACGGTCGGCGAATGCCATCGCCTGCTCCGCCCCGGCGGTAGGCTGGTGCTCATTACCCCGAACATCGGCTCTCTGGGGCATGGCGTGTTCGGGCGCTACTGGCGGGGCCTGGAGCAGCCACGCCACCTGTTCCTCTTCAATATCGCCACATTGAAGGCGTTGGCGCGCCGGGCGGGATTCGGCCGCGCGGTGGTGTTCAGCTCGGTCGGCAAGGGGATGCTCGAGGCGTCCGCCGGGATCGCCGCGGCGGCCGGCGCCACCGTCGCGGGGGCCGACGCGGCGACGCTCAGGCGGAAGCGCCTTCTCTCCTTGCTGAAGGGCGGCCAGGGCGAATGGGTGGTGCTGGTGGCAACGCGCTAAGGTTTGTACTCATGGACGCGGTGGCGCAGCGGTCGGGAGCTGATTGATGAAATCCAGCACGGCGCGCATCTTCGGTGCTTCGGAAAGCGGCTGGCCGGTATATTGTCTGTGGCCGAACAATGTCGGGGCGGTGGCCTGATAGAGGACGAGCGTGCCCCCGATCTCCTTCTGCCAGCGGCGGAGGAAGATCTGGTAATAAGCGTAGACGCGGGGATCGTTCGAAACCTCCTCCATGTCCTTCACCATCGCCTGATCATAGGCCCAATATCCCGGGCCGCCCTCGTAGGTGATGAGCGGCAGGCCGTATTTGGCGGCCATGACCTTGCTGGCATGGCCCGCGGCGAGCGCCTGATCGATATAACCTGGTGTCTTGGCGATCACCGCCTCCACGCGCGCCTTGCCCGTCGAAGGGACATCGTTGGGCACGTCGCCCCAATAAGGCGCGATCGCCACGGCATCGACATATTTCCAGGTTTCCTTATGGCCCAGACGCTGGTCGGTGCGCAGATCCCACCCCATCGAACCCAGCACGCGCACGATCCGCTGCCGCTGGCCCGTGAACACGTCGCTCCAGATCGACATCAGCTCTCGAACGCGATCGCCGTAGTAATAGTCGTTGGCCTTGTCGTCGGACACGCCGGGGTAGAGCTTCTTGCCGCGCTGGGTCGCGTCCTTCGCCTGCTGAAAGGTGTCGTTCCAGACCTCGTTGGACAGTTCGACATAGGCCTTGAGGCCGGGATCGAGGTGATCGCGGACATAGGTCGCGAAGTTGCGGTAATAGCCCTGGTCGACGTCCAGCGGCAGCGTGAACCAGGGATCGGAATGCAATTGGTTGGCGAGCGCCACCATATATTCGACCGACATGCCGTGGCGGATCTGTTCGATCGAGGACGGCGTGGTGCGCTGCGCCCAGGTCCTGAGCGGCGCGTTGTTGGTCGCCATCCAGTCCATGAAGCGGATCACGCGGAACGGCTTCATATCGTCGAGGAAATCCTGACGGAAGATGGCGTTGCCCCGGTCGCCGGGATAACGGCAGGACAATTCCGTCAGCGCCGCGCCGTTCTTTTCGGCGGACATGACGACGAGCACCGTCTTATCGGTCAATCCCTTCGCCGGGACCGTGACCGTGAACTTTGTTCCAGATTGCGAGACCTGGCCGCCGACCGCCTCCTCGATCCGCCAGCCTGGCGCGATCGTGCAGCGATAGGTTCCCGTGATCAGCGGTGCGAGGCCGTCATGGATCCGGGCGGAGAGCCTCGTCCCGGCGGGCACGTCGATCGGACGGCCGCCATCGTCCAGCTTTAGCTGATCTCCGAGCGGGCCGCGCGGATCGGTTTCCCAGAAGAGCGTGCCGCGGGTCTTGATCGGATCGGCGAAGACTTCCTCGCTCGTGAAGTAAGAGGGACCACCCAGATTCATGCCGATCGCGAGCGGCTGCACGATCTTGGGGTCGATGCCGCGTTCGGGATGGGTCTGCGCCTCGGCGATGCCGAGATGATGGCGCGCGAGCGGCGCCGCGACCAGAGCTGCAAGACCTAGGCCGACGATCGCCCCGCCGATCTTCATGCTTCCCTTCATCTTGAGTGCCCTCGGTTGACCGGATCTTCGGGAATGCACATTTAGGCAATTCGATCGCCATGGCAAATCGACCACCGTTGGCCTGCATCCAAGTCTCTCTTAGGGGCGGCCCGCACGGGGTGATCCTCGGCGGCTGTCTGGCGACCTTGCCACTTGCCATCGCTTCCTGGCACCTGGTCGAGCATCCCACCCCGATCCATCGTCACCGCATCGGTCTGGCTCGCCTGCATAAGCGACTTCCGCCTTCGGCGATCCTCCTGGCGGGGCTCAGCCTTGCAGCCTCAACTCGTTAACGCGAGCGGCTCTCGCGTGGCGGGCGGGGGTGCCGACGTCGGCGCTTCGGCCGCGTCCTCTCGCCCAGTCCGCGGTCGCTTCGGCCGCTTGATCGAAAGGATCGCCGTGCCGATCGCGATCGTGAGGATATAGAAGGTGATCGATTTGCCGCCGAAACTGGTGTTGAAGGTGGTCACGATCGAAAATCCGGCGATCGCGCAGATCGCGGCGCCATAGCGTTGCAGCCTCGGATCATAAGCGAGCGAGCGCGCCTTGGCGAACATCAGCAGGCAGGGCAGCAGGAATGCCATGAGCAGCGCCGCGGCGCCGCCATAGCCCGCCGTCAGCGCATAGGAGAGATAGCCGTTGACCAGATCGACGATGCCCTCGCCCTGCTTCATGTCCTGCAGATTTCCGAGCACCTCGTCCAGGCTGGTCCCCGTCCAAGGATGCTTGCGCGCTTCTTCCAGGCCGCGCTGAAGCAGTAGGCGTCGGTATTCGGCGGTGCTGGAGGTATCCGCCGTCTGGCCGGTGAGCGTCGCGACATAAGGCGAGAATTCGGCGGCCAGCATCAGCGTGCCGTAGGCGATCGCGATCAGCCCGATCTTCGCACCGAGCGAAGCGTAGCGCTTGCGATAGAGATCGTAGAGCGGCAGCCCGATCGCCAGCGCGACCCAGGCGTTGCGCGAATTGGCGGCGACCGTGCCGAGGAACATCACGCCGAGCGCGATCAGCCAGCCGCGTTTCTTCTTGAAGACGTCGCGCCCCGCCATGCAGAACATCATCGTGAAGGCGAGGAACAGCCCGAAGCTGGTCGATTCGTCGAACGATGTCGGCGCGCGCAGCAGCCCGGAGCGGATCTTGAGATACAGCGATACGCCGCCGCGCGGCAGGTGCAGCGTTTCGTACAGCGATTGGTAGATCAGCCAGTGCGTCGTCGTCTCGATCAGCGAGATGAAGCCTAGCACGAATCCCACGAACGAGAAGGCGAGGAAGACGCGGCGGATATCCTCGACGCTCTTCAGGTTCCGGCTGACGACGAAATAGGGGATGGTCAGCGCGATAACCGGCGTGGTCCAGGTGCGGATCGCGCTGGTGAGGTTCATGCCGCGCGCCTGGACGAATTCCAAGCCGAACAACATCAGCCAGGCAATGTCCAGATAGCCGGTGACGCGCCCGCCGCGCTTGCGCCTGATGAACATGGTGATGACCATGCCGATCGCGAAGACCAGCCATTTGTCGACCGGGCTGATCATCATGCCGCCCGCGGCGATATACACCGTCATCGCGGGCAGCGACACCAGCGCGATGGGGTAGAGCGCCACCGCTTCTGCCCGGCTGCGCGCCTTCCACGGGATCAGGAAGAGCAGCACGACATAATAGAGCCAGACGTTGTAGGCGAACGCGCCTAACACGAAGATGAAGATCGCCAGGAAGGTCGGCGCGCCCCTGATCCACTTGGCATCCTCGGGGCGCAGCAGCCGTGCGAACAGCCAGCAGGCGGCCGCGATGAAGACGCCGCCCTTGATGCCCATGATTATGCTGGAAAGCATCTCTCGCCCTTCGCCGCTCGCGCGTTCGATGCCGTCCTAACAGCGCATCCCGCCGCTGGCGACGCCCGATGCAAGGGGCGTGCGCCCGCACGGCGTTGAACCTGCCGCCGCCGTCCCCATTTCCGATCGAGGAAATGGAGATCGGCGGCATGGCGGAAGAGATTGCGACGGTGGCGGGCGGCTGCTTCTGGTGCGTGGAGGCGGTGTTCCAGGATATCGCGGGGGTCGAGAGCGTCGAGAGCGGCTATATCGGCGGCTCGGTGGTCGATCCTACCTATAAGCAGGTGTGCGGCGGCAACACCGGCCACGCCGAGGGCCTGCGCATCCGCTTCGATCCGGCGGTACTGTCGTATGGCGATCTGCTCGACATATTCTTCCACACGCACGATCCGACCCAGCTCAACCGGCAGGGCAACGATGTCGGCACGCAATATCGCTCGGCGATCTTCCCCCACTCGCCCGAGCAGGAGGCCGAGGCCCGCGCCGCCAAGGCGCGCAATCAGCCCGATTTCGACCAGCCGATCGTCACCACGATCGAGCCCGACGACATCTGGTATCCCGCCGAGGATTATCACCAGGGCTATTGGGACGGCGAAGGACAGAGCAATCCTTATTGCCTCGCGGTGATCCCGCCCAAGCTCGCCAAGCTGCGCAAGAGCTACGCCGCGCGGCTCAAGGAGAATGCGGCAAGCTGATCCTTCCCCGCCCAACCATCTCATCCCAGCGCAGGCTGGGATCTCGTCGTATGGAGCGCGCGCCTGCCGCACGAGACCCAGCCTGCGCTGGGGTGACGTAATGGGAACTAACGTGGCGCCGCCGCGCGCCGCAGTCGATCATTGATCGCGACGCCCAGTCCCGCCTCGGAGATCGGCGCCACAGCGATCGCCGTCCGTCCCGAGGCATCGGCTTCATGCAGCGCATCGAACAGGTTGGCGGCGGCCTCGGTCGGATCGCCCGACGCCGAGAGCGATCGATCGCCCGCCACGCCGCCGAAGCCGATCAGCCATTCGTGCGGCCCGGCCGCCTCGGCATTCAGGCGGATCGGCAGGGCAGGGGCGTAATGGCTGGCGAGCTGCCCCGGCGCCTCGATCGCGGCGGAGGCCCCTTCCAGCAGCCGGACGCCCGCGATCGCGGCGAGCTTGCCGCCTTCCAACGCGCCGGGCCGCAGCACCCGCAATCCC
>NZ_CAHJXD010000248.1 GCF_903644055.1 Sphingomonas bacterium
GTCGTCCTCGACGAGGCCGAAACCGAACTATTGTTCGATGGGCTCGGCGAGCCGCCGGTCCTCTCGATCAATCGCGGCTTCTCGGCGCCGATCTGCCTGGAGACCGATCGTTCGGCCGCCGACCTCGCCTTCCTCTCGGCCAACGATCCCGATCCCTTCGCGCGCTACGAGGCGATGCAGCAGCTCATGCTCGATACGCTGGTCGCGGGGGTCGCGGACGTTGACGGGGAACCGGCCGGCACCGATGCGCTGGTGGCGGCGGTGCGCAACACGCTCACCGATCCCGCGCTCGACGCGGCGTTCGTCGCCGAGGCGGTGCTGCTGCCGTCCGAAGCCTTCGTCGCCGAGCAGGTGGAGGCCGCCGATCCCGAGAAGATCGCGCGGGTCCGCGAGACGGTGCGGCGCGCGCTCGGCGGCGAACTGCTCGATCTCTGGCGCGAGGCCTATGCGCGCAATCAGACCGACCGTTACGCCTATACGCCGTCGGCCAAGGGATCGCGGCGGCTGCGCTCGGTCGCGCTCGGCTATATCGCCGTTGCCGGGGCCGAGGATTGGGCGCGTCTCGCCGCCGATCAATATGCCGCCGCCGACAATATGACCGATCGCATCGGCGCGCTCGGCGTGCTCGCCAACAATGACGCGCCGGAGCGCGAGACCGCCTTGGCCGATTTCCATACGCGCTATCAGGCCGATCCGCTGGTGATCGACAAATGGTTCACCGTGCAGGCGCTGTCGATGCGGAGCGATACGGTGGATGCGGTCGAGGCGCTGGCGACGCATCCCGATTTCACGATCGCCAATCCCAATCGCCTGCGCGCGCTGGTCGGGGCGTTCGCGGCCAACCAGCGTGCCTTCCACGATCCCTCGGGGCGCGGCTACCGCTTCGTCGCCGACATGATCCTGGGCGTCGACAGGATCAATCCGCAGGCCGCCGCGCGCTTCGTTCCCGGCCTCGGGCGATGGCGGCGGTTCGAGGCGGGCCGCGCCGCGCTGATGCAGGCCGAGCTCGCGCGCATCCTGGAAGCGCCCGGCCTCTCCAAGGACGTGTTCGAGCAGGTGAGCAAGAGCCTGGGCTAATCCTTGCGCCGTCATCCCGGCTTGACCCGGGGTGGACGGATTGGAGATGCGATCGTGAGCAATATCGTCATCCTCACCGGCGCGGGCATTTCCGCCGAAAGCGGGCTCGCGACCTTCCGCGGGCCGGAGGGCTTGTGGGAAGGGCATCGCGTCGAGGACGTCTGCACCCCGGAGGCGCTGGCGCGCGATCCGGCGATGGTCCTGCGCTTCTATGACGCGCGGCGCGCGGCGCTCGGGCGGGTCGCGCCCAACCCGGCGCATCGCGCGCTGGCGCGGCTCGATGCCGAATGGCCGGGCGGGCTGCTGATCGTCACGCAGAACGTCGACGATCTCCACGAGCGCGCCGGCGCGAAGCGGCTGATCCACATCCATGGCGAGCTGCTGTCCGCGCTGTGCCGAAAGTGCGGCGGGCGCGCGCGGTTCGCGGGCGCGATGCTTGGCGACGCGACGTGCGCCGCCTGCGGCGCCGCCGATGCGCTGCGGCCCGACATCGTCTTCTTCGGCGAGATGCCCTACGAGATGGAGGCGATCGATGCGGCGCTGGCGCGCGCCGACCTGTTCGTCTCGATCGGCACCTCGGGCGCGGTCTATCCGGCGGCGGGCTTCGTCCGGATCGCCCGTGCGGCGGGGGCGGAGACGCTGGAGCTCAATCTCGAAGCATCGGCGGGCAGCGCGCTGTTCGATGAAGGCCGGTTCGGCCTGGCGAGCGAGGTCGTGCCCGCATGGGTCGATCAGCTCCTCGCCCCCTGAGCATCATTCCAGCGAAAGTAGGAATCCCTTCACCGGACGCGCGCGCCAAGTTCGAAAATCCCAGCGTCCCTAGGATGACGAGATAGAGTGATAGGATTGGGTATGCGTCACCGTCGCCCGCTTGCGGGCTCGGGATCCGGCGGCGGGTCATGCCTCGCATGGTCCACTACGCCGAAATGGTGGGAGCCGGAACGACCCGATGCGAAATCGTTGCGGCTGCTTCCTTCCGGACCTGACCGGGTTGGCGACGGCATCGTCCGCCCGACTCCCGGCCGTGCATATGGTGGAGGATCGCGATGGTGGCAAGCGGGCGCGGGGCGCGCTAGGCGCTCGGGTCATGGCCATCCCGGATTTCCTCGTCGGCCGGCTCAGGCTCCCCGTGATCGCCGCGCCGATGTTCCTCGTCTCGACGCCGGAGCTGGTGCTGGCGCAATGCCGCGCCGGCGTGGTCGGCGCCTTCCCCTCGCTCAACGCGCGGCCCTCGGGCGTGTTCGAACACTGGCTGCAACGGCTGACCGCCGAACTCACCGATGCCGACGCGCCCTTCGCGGTCAACCTGATCGTCCACGGCAGCAACGCGCGGCTGGCGGAGGATCTGGCGGTCTGCGTCCGATATCGCGTGCCGATCGTCATCGCCTCGCTCGGCGCCAGGGCCGAGGTGAACGACGCGATCCATAGCTATGGCGGGATCGTGCTGAACGACGTGATCGACGATCGCTTCGCACGCAAGGCGATCGCCAAGGGCGCGGATGGGCTGATCGCGGTCGCCGCCGGAGCGGGCGGGCATGGTGGCACGCTCTCGCCCTTCGCTCTGGTCGCCGAGATACGACGCTGGTTCGATGGCCCGCTGGCATTGTCCGGCGCGATCGCCACCGGCGCCGCGATCGCCGCGGCGCGCGCGCTGGGGGCGGATTTCGCGTATATCGGCTCGGCCTTCATCGCGACCGAGGAGGCCAATGCCGTCCCCGCCTACAAGCGGATGATCGTCGACGGCGCCGCCCGGGACATCCTCTGTTCGAACCTCTTCACCGGCGTGCACGGCAATTATCTCCGCCCCAGCATCGTCGCCGCCGGGCTCGATCCCGATGCGCTGCCGATGTCGGACGGATCGAAGATGAACGTCGCGGATTTCGGCAGCGACGCCAAGGCGTGGCGCGACATCTGGGGCTGCGGGCAGGGCATCGGCGCGGTGGATGCGGTGGTGCCGGCGGCGGTGCTGGTCGAGCGCCTGGAGCGGGAGTATCGCGCGGCGCTGGCGGGATTGGCCGGGTGACAGGTTCGCACCCCGCGCGGAAGTTAGAGTTTGTCGTGCGACGTTGAACTCTCGTCACCCCGGCTCAAGGCCGGGGTGACGTTTCCAGCTTGAACAGGACAGCCTCTAGTTCTTGTACAACCCGTCGAGCCGATCGCCGTACCGCTCGCGCAGCACATGCCGCTTGATCTTCAGCGATGGCGTCATCTCGCCATTCTCGATCGTGAAGGGCTCGTCGGCGATCAGGATGCGGCGCACGCGCTCGGTCGTCGAGAGGCCGGCGTTGACCCGGTCGACCGCCAGCGCCACCGCGCGGCCGGCCAAAGCCACGCCCGCCGCGTCGGGATCGGGGACGATCAGCCCGACGAGATAGGGCCGCCGATCGCCGAAAACCACCGCCTGCGCGATTTCGGGTTGCAGCGTCAGCAGGCCTTCGATCCGCTGCGGGGCGATATTGTCGCCCTTGTCGTTGACGATCAGATCCTTCTTGCGATCGGTGATCACGATCCGCCCGGCCGCATCGATATGGCCGACGTCGCCGGTATGCAGCCAGCCATCGACGAGCACGCGCGCGGTCTCGCCTTCGTTGCGCCAATAGCCGTGCATCACATTCTCGCCGCGGACGAGGATCTCGCCATCCCCGGCGATCCGAACCTCGGTGCCCGCGAGCGGCGGACCGACGGTGGCCATCGCCAGCCCGGCGCTCGGCCGGTTGCACGAGATCACCGGCGCCGCCTCGGTCTGGCCATAGCCCTGGAGCACGGTCAGCCCCAGCGCCTCGAAGAAGGTCCCGATCTCGGGATTGAGCGGCGCCCCGCCCGACACCAGAGCCTTGATCCGCCCGCCGAAGCGCGCGGCGATCTTGGGCCGGATCGTCAGGCCGAGCAGCAGGTCGAGCGGCCTGTCGGCGATGCTCTTCTTGGGCTTGGCGCCAAGCGCGAGCGCCCGGCCAAGCAGCCATTGCGGGAGGCGGCCTTCCTTCTCCACCGTCTTAAGGATGCGCGCGCGCAGCAGCTCGAACAGGCGGGGCACGACGATCATGATCGTCGGGCGCACCTCCGCGATAGTGGCGGCGAGCTTTTCGAGGCCCTCGGCATAATAGATCTGGCCGCCGAGCGCGATCGGCAGGAACTGCCCGCCCGAATGCTCATAGGCGTGGCTCAGCGGCAGCAGGCTCAGGAACAGCGCGTCCCCCGCCCCGAAATCCTCCTCGATGATCGCCATGCAGCCCGCGACATTGTGGAGGATCGCGCCATGATGCTGGCGCACCCCGCGCGGCGCGCCGCCGGTGCCGCTGGTGTAGATGATGCAGGCGAGCTCCTCGCGCTCCGCGGTCTGGCGCGCGGCGCAGGCGGCGACGTCGGCGGGATGGCCGGCGATCAGCTCCGCCCAGTCATGGACTTCGATCGCGCCGGTCCGCGCCTGTTCAAGCGGCTCGATCGCGATCAGCCGCGAGCAGCGCGAACCCGCCAGCGCGGGCAGCAGGGTGCGCGCAAGCCTCGGCGTGGAGACGATCGCCGCGCGGGCACCGCTGTCGTCGACGATATGGCGGTGATCGCGCTCGGTATTGGTGACGTAGGCGGGCACGGTGACGCAGCCCGCCGCCATGATCGCGAGATCGGCGATGCACCATTCGGGGCGGTTCTCGGAGACCAGCATTACGCGATCGCCGCGCGACAGGCCCAGCGCGGCGATCGCCTCCGCCAGCGCGGCGACCTGGCGGGCGGCGTCGGTCCAGCTCAGCGCGCGCCATCTGCCCTCGATCTTATGCCACAGGAAAGGTGCGTCCCCCTTCGCGCCGGCGCGCGCGAAGAACATCGCGACGAGATTGGGAAAGCGTTCGAGCATCGGCCTCGCCCCTTATCCTTATCGTGACCCCAGCGCAGGCCGGGGTCTCGCACCACGAGCCGTGCGCATCACCTCGGGAGATCCCAGCCTTCGCTGGATGACGGCAAATTGGGGCTGCTCACTCCGAGGGCGTACCCGCCTTCTGCACGACGCGGCCGATCGCCGTCGCGCTCATATCCTCGCCCATCGCGACGCCCTCGCTGCGCGGATCGGCGGCGCCCACCCAATGGCCGGCGACGCGCTCGATCGCATTGGCCTTGAGGCCGAGCGGGGCGACCGCGACCTTCTGGCCCAGCGCCGCCAGCGCGGGCGCCATCGCCTCCAGTGCGGTGCCCTTCTCGAGGATCGCGGTATCGCCGGGCGCGTATAGCAGGCCGAGCGCGATCGCATCCTGCGCGCTCATGTGCCAGTCGAGCACCGCGACCAGCGCCTTGGCGACCTGCGCGATGATCGTCGATCCGCCCGCCGCGCCGATCGCGATCCGCACCTTGCCGTCAGGGCCGTAGACGATCGTCGGCGACATCGAGCTGCGCGGCCGCTTGCCGCCCTCGACGCGATTGGCGGTGAAGGCGCCGTTCTGCACGGGCACGATATCGAAATCGGTCAGCTCGTTGTTGAGGAAGGCGCCGTCGATCGACAGACCCGATCCGGCGACCGATTCGATCGTCGTCGTCACCTCGGCGACGGCGCCCTGCCGGTCGACCGCGACGAGATCGGTGGTGCCATGCTCGTTGATCGGCGTGGCGGCGGGGCGGGGCGGGGCGCCCGCCGGCGTGCCCGCCGAGACCGTCGCCATCGATCGGTCGGGCGCGATCAAGGCCGATCTTGCGGCGATATAAGCGGGATCGAGCAGGCCCGCGACCGGCACCGTCACATGATCGGGATCGGCGAGATAGGCGTCGCGATCGGCATAGGCCAGCCGCGAGGATTCGGCGAACAGGTGCCATGCCGCGGCGCTGTCCTTGCCCATCCCCGCCATGTCGAAGCGTTCGAGCTGCCCCAGGATCGTCAGCACCGCCACCGCGCCCGACGCCGGCGGCCCCATCCCGCAGATGCGATAGCCGCGATAGGTGCCGCAGATCGGCGCGCGCGGCTTGGCCCGGTAGCCTGCGAGATCGGCCACCGTCATCTTCGAGGGATTATGCGCCGCGCCGTCGACCGTGGCGACGAGCTTTTCGGCCTGCGCGCCCGAGTAGAAATAGTCGGGGCCTTGCGCGGCGATCCGCGCGAACTGCGCCGCGAGGCGCGGATTCGTGACGACCGTCCCCACCGGCCTCGCCTGCCCGGCGGCGTCGTAGAGATAGGCGCGGCCCCAATCGTCCATCGGCAGCGGAAAATTGGCGAGGAAATTGTGCAGTCGCGGCGTGATCGCATAGCCGTCGCGCGCCAGCCGGATCGCGGGCCCGAACAGCCGCGCCCAGGGCAGCTTGCCATGCCGTTCGTGCGCCAGCCACATCAGCCGGAGGTTGCCCGGCACGCCGACGCTGCGCCCGCCCGGCACCGCCGCGCTATGGCTGAGCGGCCGGCCGCCGACATGGAACCAGTAAGGGTCGGCGGCGGCGGGGGCGGCCTCGCGCCCGTCATAGCTGGTGAGGCGGCGCGCGGCATCGCTGTAGACCATGAAGCCGCCGCCCCCGAGCCCCGAATGCAGGGGCTCGACGACGTTGAGCGCCAGCATCATCGCCACCGCCGCATCGGCGGCACTTCCGCCCGCGCGCAATATCTCGACCCCCGCCGCCGCCGCGCGCGGGTCGGCGGCGGAAACCATGCCGGGTTCGGCGGCGGGCCTGGGCGGCGCCTTGGCGGGCGCGGCGATCGGGCAGAGCAGCAGGAGAAGCGCGAGACGTTTGATCATGCGGCGAAGAGTAACGCGGATTGCCGATGCGGCAAGCGATGGCG
>NZ_CAHJXD010000249.1 GCF_903644055.1 Sphingomonas bacterium
GGTCGGCTATGCCAGCCTCGGCAATCCGATCTTCTCGGGCCTCCAGACCGAGAATTGGACGCTGGTGCTCGCCGGATGCTTCGGCGCGGCGGGGCTGGCGCTGGCGACGGACGGGCTGCTCGCATTGGTCGAGCGCGGGCTCGGCCGGCGGCGGGCATGGATGATCTGGGCGGGGCTGCTGCCGATCGCGCTGGCGCTGGCGGCGGCGCTGCTGCCGTTCGGCGGCGGCGCGGCGGGCGAACGGCGGACGATCACCGTCGGCGCCAAGAATTTCTCCGAGCAGTTCATCCTCGCGCGGCTGATCGGCGCGCGGCTGGAGCGCGCGGGCTATGCGGTGCGCTACCGCGAGGGGCTGGGATCGGCGGTGGCGTTCCAGGCGCTGTCGGCGGGCGACGTCGACGTCTATGTCGATTATTCGGGGACCTTGTGGACGGGCGCGATGGGCCGCAAGGATACGCCGTCGCGTGGTGCGATGCTCGAGGGCCTCGCGCGCTGGATGGCGGCGGGGCCGAAGACCGCGCTGCTCGGCGGCCTCGGCTTCGAGAATGCCTATGCGCTGGCGATGCGGCCGGGCAGCGGGATCGCCTCGCTGGCGGCGCTCGCGCCCGAGGCGCCGCGCCTCGCGCTGGGCGCCGACCTCGAATTTCTCGACCGGCCCGAATGGGCGGCGGTGCGCGACGCCTACGGGCTGCGGTTCCGCGACGCGCGCGCCTACAGCCCGACCTTCATGTATCGCGCGCTCAAGAGCGGGCAGGTCGACGTGATCTCGGCTTTCTCCTCCGACGGGCGGATCGCCGCCGACCGTCTCGTCGTGCTGGCCGATCCCAAGGCGGCGATGCCGCATTATGACGCGGTGCTGCTGCTGGCGCCCGCGCATGCCCGCGATGCCAGATTGCGCGCCGCGCTGACGCCGCTGATCGGCGCGATCCCGGTCGAGACGATGCGCGAGGCCAATTACCAGGTCGATCGCGATGCCGATAAGGCGACCCCCGAGGCCGCCGCCGCGTGGCTGGCGCGGGCGATCGGGAGGGCGAAGTGAGGGGTGGGAGCGGGATGTCGGCGGGAGAGCTTCTGTGCGGGAGACCCCAGCTTTTGATGGGTGACGCGCTGAAGTCTCCTGTCGACGTTATGCTCTCGTCACCCCGGCCTTGAGCCGGGGTGACGGTTCATTTTGAGCAGGACGGCTCCAATCGTGCGGCGTCAGGCCAGCACGCGCTCGTCGAGCAGCGCGAACTGGTCGGGGACCGCGACGTCGTCGTGGTCGGTCAGGGGGGTCGGATAGTCGCCGGTGAAGCAGGCGTCGCAATGGCTGGGGCGCGCCGGATCGCGGCCCGCCTCGCCGAGCGCGCGGTAGAGGCCGTCGACCGAGACGAAGGCGAGGCTGTCGGCGTTGATATAGGCGGCCATTTCCTCGACCGTCATCCGCGCGGCGAGCAGTTTGGCGCGCTCGGGCGTGTCGACGCCGTAGAAGCAACTGTGCCGCGTCGGCGGCGAGGCGATGCGCATGTGCACCTCGGTGGCGCCGGCGTCGCGCATCATCTGGACGATCTTGAGGCTGGTCGTGCCGCGCACGATCGAATCGTCGATCAGCACGATGCGCTTGCCCGCGATCAGCGCGCGATTGGCGTTGTGCTTCAGCTTGACGCCGAGGTGGCGGATATTGTCGGCGGGCTGGATGAAGGTGCGGCCGACATAATGCGAGCGGATGATGCCGAGCTCGAACGGGATGCCGCTTGCCTGCGCATAGCCGATCGCCGCGGGCACGCCCGAATCGGGGACGGGGATGACCTGATCGACCTCCACCGGCCGCTCGCGCGCGAGCTCGGCGCCGATCGCCTTGCGCACGCCATAGACCGAGAGGCCGTCGGCGACCGAATCGGGGCGCGAGAAATAGACATGCTCGAACACGCAGGGCCGCGCGCGGACCTCGCCGAACGGACGCACCGAGCGGATGCCCGCGTCCGATACGGTGATAAGCTCGCCCGGCTCGACGTGACGGACGAATTCGGCCCCGCACACGTCGAGCGCCACCGTCTCCGACGCGAAGATCGTCGAATCGCCGAGCCGGCCCATCACCAGCGGCCGGATGCCGAGCGGATCGCGGCAGGCGATCATCCCCTCGGGCGTCAGGCAGATCAGCGAATAGGCCCCCTCGACCTGGCGGAGCGCATCGATGAAGCGATCGATCAAAGTGCGGTAGCTGGAGGTCGCGACCAGATGGATGATCGTCTCGGTATCGCTGGTCGATTGGAAGATCGATCCGCGCCGCACGAGATCGCGCCTGAGCTTGACCGCGTTGGAGAGATTGCCGTTGTGCGCGACCGCGAAGCCGCCGCTGGCGAGCTCGGCGAACAAAGGCTGGACGTTGCGCAGCGCGGTCTCGCCGGTGGTCGAGTAGCGGACGTGGCCGCAGGCGACGCGGCCCGGCAACGCGCGGATGATCTCGTCGCGATCGAAATTGCCCGCGACATGGCCCATCGCGCGGTGCGAATGGAAGGCCGCGCCGTCCCAGCTCGTGACTCCCGCCGCTTCCTGCCCGCGATGCTGGAGCGCATGCAGCCCGAGCGCGACGATCGCGGCGGCGGATTCGGCATCGAATATGCCGAACACGCCGCATTCCTCGCGGAGCTTGTCGCCATATTCGTCTTCGAAGGGATTGGTGGTCAGCATTGTTCGTCCCGCCGCCGCGCAAGCGCGCTATAGGGGGGACGGACGGGCTTGTCGCCTGCCGCCGCAAATAGATTTCCATCAAGGCCCGAGGACGATCGCATGGACGCCAGCATCGAAACCACGACCGTGCTCGCGCCGCGCTGGGATGCGGCCGGGCTGATCACCGCGGTGGCGACCGACGCCGCGACGGGCGAAGTGCTGATGCTCGCGCACATGAACGCCGAGGCGCTGGCGCGGACGATCGAGAGCAGGAAGGCGTGGTTCTGGTCGCGCTCGCGCGGGCGGCTGTGGAAGAAGGGCGAAAGCTCGGGCCATGTGCTGCGCGTGATCGAGCTGCGGATCGATTGCGATCAGGATGCCGTGTGGATGCGCGTCGATGCGGCGGGGCCGGCGTGCCACACCGGCGAGCGGAGCTGCTTCTACCGGATCGTCGAAGGCGGCGGCCTCGTTCGCGACGCCTGAGAGTCCGTTTGGAAACTCGCGGAAGAGCGAGTTTCAGGCGGCACCGGCCCGCACCCCCACCCGACCTCCCATTCAGGATACGCTGTGGGAG
>NZ_CAHJXD010000250.1 GCF_903644055.1 Sphingomonas bacterium
CGCGAAAACTGTTGATCGTTTCGCGGGCGCGCTTGCCCTGGGGTGGCAACCGCCGCTAAGCCTTTTCTCCCATGACGCGGTTCATCTTCATAACCGGCGGCGTGGTCTCTTCGCTTGGCAAGGGCCTGATGGCCGCCAGCCTCGCCGCTTTGCTCCAGGCGCGCGGCTATACGGTGCGCATCCGCAAGTTCGATCCCTATCTCAACGTCGATCCGGGGACGATGAGCCCCTATCAGCACGGCGAGGTCTATGTAACCGACGACGGCGCGGAGACCGATCTCGACCTTGGCCATTACGAGCGCTTCACCGGCGTGCCCTCGCGGCAATCGGACAATATCACCAGCGGGCGCATCTACAGCCAAATCATCGCCAAGGAGCGGCGCGGCGATTATCTCGGCGCCACGGTGCAGGTGATCCCGCACGTCACCGACGCGATCAAGGAATTCGCGGTCGCCGATACCGACGGGCTCGATTTCATATTGTGCGAGATCGGCGGCACGGTCGGCGATATCGAGAGCCTGCCGTTCATGGAGGCGCTGCGCCAGCTCCGGAACGATCTCGGCCGCGCGGCGACCTGCTTCGTCCATCTGACATTGGTGCCGTACATCGCCGCCGCGGGCGAGCTCAAGACCAAGCCGACGCAGCACAGCGTCCGCGACCTCACCGCGCTCGGCATCCAGCCCGACGTGCTGGTCTGCCGCTGCGACCGGCCGCTGCCCGACGGCGAGCGCGCCAAGATCGCCTTGTTCTGCAACGTCCCCAAGCATCATGTCATCCCAGCACTCGACGCTTCGAGCATCTACGAGGTGCCGATCCAATATTGCGCGGCGGGGCTGGACGCGGCCGTGCTCGACGCCTTCGCGCTGCCCAACGACGGCATGCCGGACCTCGGGCGCTGGGAGGATATCCTCGATCGGGTGCGCAATCCCGAGGGCGAGGTGACGATCGGCGTCGTCGGCAAATATGTCGGGCTGGCGGACGCGTACAAATCGCTCAACGAGGCGCTGGTGCACGGGGGCATCGCCAATCGCGTCAAGGTCAACATCCGCTGGCTCGACGCCGAACTGTTCGAAAAGGACGGCGACGAGATCGCCGCGCGGCTGGAGCCGATGAACGCGATCCTCGTGCCCGGCGGCTTCGGCGAGCGCGGATCGGAGGGCAAGATCGCCAGCGTGCGCTTCGCGCGCGAACGCAAGGTGCCCTATTTCGGTATCTGCCTCGGCATGCAGATGGCGTGCATCGAGGGCGCCAGGAACACCGCGGGGATCGCGGCGGCCTCCACGACCGAGTTCGGGCCGACCGAGGAGCCGGTTGTCGGCCTGATCACCGAATGGATGACCACCGAGGGGCTGGAGACACGCGAGGCGGGCGGCGATCTCGGCGGCACGATGCGATTGGGCGCCTATGAGGCGACGCTGGCGGGTAACAGCCATGTCGCCAGCGTCTATGGCGACACGCATATCCGGGAGCGGCACCGCCACCGCTATGAGGTCAACGTCCATTACAAGGGCGCGCTGGAGGCGGGCGGGATGGTGTTTTCGGGCATGTCGCCCGATGGCGCGCTGCCCGAGATCGTCGAGCGGCCCGACCATCCCTGGTTCATCGGCGTCCAGTTCCACCCCGAGCTCAAGAGCAAGCCGTTCGATCCGCATCCCCTGTTCGCGAGCTTCATCGAGGCGGCGGTGCGGCAGAGCCGGCTGGTTTAGTAGCGGATGACTTTAACTTAACGCGCTCCTGCTGAGGTGAGACCGAGTAGCTCCGCAGGAGCGTATCGAAGTAGCGCCCCAGGGCATGTCCTTCGATACGGGCTCTCGACAGGCTCTATCCCTACTCAGGATGAGCGGAGGAGTGAGTCAATCTAAAGTCATCCTCCCAGCGGCTGTCCTGTTCAAGCTGAACGTCACCCCGGCCTTGAGCCGGGGTCCCGCTTCTTCTTCAGCGTCGGCAGGCAGCGTCACCCCGGCGGGCCGGGGTACGGGAGGCTTTACGTCAGTCGGCGTCCTCGGCGGCAAGGGCGCTTAATTGCGCGGCGTTGGAGTCCGATGCGTTCGCGGCATCGACGCCCGCCTTGCGATCGCCGGCAAAATCGGCGGCCGCATAGCAGATACCCCCCGCCCATAGCAGGGCCGCCCAGCGGCTCTTGAACAGCAAGCGGATCGGGACCGGCGGCATGGCGCCTATCCTGCGCATGCGCCGGTTAACAGGCGGTGTGCGTCAGCGCAGGACGGGATCGGTCGGCGTCGGCGGGATCGGATCGGTCGGGGTGGGGATCGGCGTATCGGCGGGCGCTTCGGTCGGGACTTCGGGGATCGGGGGCTGGCTGGCCATGGGGCGCTCCTGTGTGAAAGGAGTAAACGCCCAAGCGGCGGCGCGGTGCCCGGAAAAAGCAAACGCCCGGGATGCTTCACGCATCCCGGGCGCCTGCGTGACGATCGCTCGTCAGCCCCCTATCTTGCCCGGCCCACACGATCCGGCACTCCCCTTTTTTATAGGTGCCGTTCGGGGCCGTAGCCTCCCTGAACCATGGCCGGAGCCTGTTCGTGAACGGCTGTTATACAAGGCGACGGCCGCCGTCATGCGCGATCGTGCGTCCGCCAGCGCAATCGTGGCACGCTGTGTTTTTCGCGCAACAGCGCCGATTCGGCCGAAGGCGATACCGGGCGCGATTTGCCCTGTGCGCGGGCGCCGCCTAAGCAGCGGCGCACCCCCAAAGCCTGCGACGGAAAACCGATGCGCCTTTCCCGTTACTTCCTGCCCGTGATGAAGGAATCGCCCGCCGAGGCGCAGATCGTCAGCCACAAACTGATGCTGCGCGCCGGGCTGGTCCGCCAGACGGCGGCGGGCATCTATGCCTGGCTGCCGCTGGGGCAGCGCGTGCTGCGCAAGATCGCCGACATCGTCCGCGAGGAACAGGATCGGGCGGGCGCGATCGAGCTGTTGATGCCGACGCTGCAATCGGCCGAGCTGTGGCGCGAGAGCGGCCGCTACGACGCTTATGGGCCCGAGATGCTGCGCATCACCGATCGCCACGATCGCGAGATGCTCTACGGGCCGACCAACGAGGAGATGATCACCGCGATCTTCCGCGACGCCGCGCGCTCCTACCGCGACCTGCCGCGCACGCTCTACCATATCCAGTGGAAGTTCCGCGACGAGGTGCGTCCGCGCTTCGGCGTGATGCGCGGGCGCGAATTCCTGATGAAGGACGCTTATTCGTTCGACCTCGACGAGGCCGGCGCGCGGCACAGCTACAACCGGATGTTCGTCGCCTATCTCAACACGTTCGCGCGGATGGGATTGCGGGCGATCCCGATGCAGGCGGATACCGGACCGATCGGCGGCGACCTCAGCCACGAGTTCATCGTGCTGGCGCCGACCGGCGAGAGCGACGTCTTCTACCATGCCAATTGGGAGCAGGCGGCCGAACTTTCGACGGTGGATTTCGACGATGTCGCGGGGCTGGAGGCGATCGTCGGCGGCTATACCAAGGATTATGCCGCGACCGACGAGAAGCGCGACGCGGCGGCCGAGGCGGCGGCGGGCGATCTGCTCCGCCAGTCGCGCGGGGTCGAGGTCGGGCACATCTTCTATTTCGGCACCAAATATTCGGGCGCGATGGGTCTCAAGGTGCAGGGGCCGGGCGGCGGCGAGCTGGTGCCGCACATGGGCAGCTACGGGATCGGCGTCTCGCGGCTGATGGGGGCGATCATCGAGGCGAGCCATGACGACAAGGGGATCGTCTGGCCCGATGCGGTGGCGCCCTTCGCGGTCGGCCTGATCAACATGCGCGCCGACGATCCGGCGTGCGCGGCGGCGGCGGACGCTCTCTACGCGAAGCTGACGGCGGCGGGCGTCGAGACGCTGTACGATGATCGCGACGAGCGCGGCGGCGCCAAGTTCGCGACGATGGATCTGATCGGGCTGCCCTGGCAGATCGTGATCGGGCCGAAGGGGCTGGAGAAGGGCGTGGTCGAGCTGAAGCGGCGCGCGGGCGGGGAGCGCGAGGAGCTTTCGGCCGACGATGCGCTGGCGAAGGTGAGCGCATGACCCCCTCTCCCCTTCAGGGGAGAGGGTCGGGGAGAGGGGGAATCATCCGTTCAGCGCGTGCCGCTCATTCCCACCAGACTCCCCCTCTCCCAACCCTCTCCCCTGAAGGGGAGAGGGCTTAGATGTTGCTGAGCCGCACCGAGCTGTTCATCGCCAAGCGCTATCTCTGGCCCGGCAAGGGCGAGGGGATCATCGCGGTGGTGGTGGGGTTCAGCCTCGTCGGCGTGATGCTCGGCGTCGCCGCGCTGATCGTGGTGATGAGCGTGATGAACGGCTTCCGCGCCGAATTGTTCGACAAGACCACCGCGCTCAACGGACATGCGGTGGTGCAGGGCTATGACGGGCGCCTCGCCGACTGGCAGCGGATCGCGGCGGTCGCCAAGGCGAGCCCCGGCGTGGTTTCCGCCGTGCCGCTGATCGAGCAGCCGCTGATGGCGAGTTCGGCGGGGCGGGTCGAGGGCGTGCTGGTGCGCGGGATGCGGCTGGAGGATATCCGCGGCGGCGCGATCGGCAAGGCGGTGGTGGCGGGCCGGATCGGCGAAGTGCTGCCCGATTCCAACAATGTCGCGATCGGATCGCAGCTCGCGCAGCAGCTCGGCGTCGGCGTCGGCGCGCAGATCAGCCTGATCAGCCCGCAGGGGCAATCGACGCCGTTCGGCACGGTGCCGCGCATCGTCAGCTATCGCGTGGCGGCGATCTTCGAAGTCGGCGTCTACGATTACGACAAGGCGTTCGTGGTGATGCCGATCGCCGACGCGCAGACGCTGCTGATGCTGGGCGACGCGGTCGGGATGGTCGAGGTGCAGACGGTCGATCCCGATCGCGTGGCCGCGATCCTCGCGCCGGTGGCGAGGGCGGCGCGCGGATCGGGCGAGGTTCGCGACTGGCGGCAGATGAACGCCAGCCTGTTCGAGGCGTTGCAGGTCGAGCGCGTGACGATGTTCATCGTGCTTTCGATCATCATCATCGTCGCGGCGTTCAACATCCTCTCCTCGCTGATCATGCTGGTCCGCGCCAAGACGCGCGACATCGCGATCCTGCGGACCATGGGGGCGACCAGGGGCAGCATGCTCCGCATCTTCATGACCGTGGGGCTGACGATCGGGATGCTCGGCACGATATCGGGGCTGATCCTGGCGGCGATCTTCCTCTATTTCCGCCAGGGCGTGGTCAATGCCGCGCAGTTCGCCACCGGGCAGAACCTCTGGGATCCCTCGATCCGCTTCCTCACCGAGCTGCCCGCGCGCGTCGATCCGGTCGATGTGGTCGGGACGATCGTGATGACGCTGGTGCTGTCCTTGCTGTTCACGCTCTACCCGGCGCTGCGCGCGGCGCGGACCGATCCGGTGCAGGTGCTGCGCTATGAGTGACGCGCCGCCCAAAGCGCTGGCGGTGACGGGGCTGAAGCGCGCGTTCGTGCAGGGCAGCCGCACGCTGGAGGTGTTGCGCGGGGTCGATCTGACGGTCGCGGAGGGCGAGATCGTCGCGCTGCTGGGTCCGTCGGGAACGGGCAAATCGACCCTGTTGCAGGCGGTCGGGCTGCTGGAGAGCGGCTTTTCGGGGAGCATCCGGCTGATGGGCGAGGAGGCCGCCGCGCTCGACGATGCCGGGCGGACGCGCCTGCGCCGCGACGCGCTGGGCTTCGTCTATCAATTCCACCACCTGCTGCCGGATTTCACCGCGGAGGAGAATGTCGTGCTGCCGCAGATCATCCGCGGCGCGGGGCAAGGCGCCGCGCTGGAGCGCGCGCGCGCGCTGCTCACCGCGCTGGGCCTGGGCGAGCGGCTCGATCACCGCCCCGCGCAACTCTCGGGGGGCGAGCAGCAGCGCGTCGCGGTCGCGCGCGCGCTCGCCAACAAGCCCGCGCTGGTGCTCGCCGACGAACCGACCGGCAACCTCGACGAGGCCACCGCCGATCGCGTGCTCGGCGAATTCCTGCGGCTGGTGCGGGGCGAGGGCGCGGCGGCGCTGGTGGCGACGCACAACGAGCGGCTGGCGGCGAAGATGGATCGCGTGGTGCGGCTGCACGAGGGCGTGCTGGGATAGCGGCTCAGGCGGCGGCGTAGATCGCCGGGCGATAGCGGGGCTCGGGGATGACAAGGCCACGCGCGGTCGCGGCCTCGATCCAGCACTCGATAGCAACTTGCGCTTCGGTCACGGCTTCCGAAGGCGTGTCGCCGAAAGCACTGCACGATTTGAGATCGGGCACGTCGGCAACCCAAGAATCGTCGGGCTGCGACCAGAACAGATTGATATGGTAACGGGGAATCATCACTCGATTTCCAATCCGAACTCTTCGACAATATCAAGAAATTGCACAAGCTGATAGGGCTTGGCTTCCTTGCCGCGCGGTTGAATGTTCAGCATCCGATCGACGCGGGGATGGCCGTATATCCGATGGCTGCCGCTGATCCGATCGAGCGCGAATCCGAACGCAACAAGCAAGCGTTCGAATTCCCTGAAGGGTATGGGCGATCGCGGATTGGCGAGGATGCTGGCGTGGAGTTTGGCGACACGGGTCATATTTTGATCCTTTCGCTACTCCTTTGCTTTCGCAATCAACAATGTGAATCAGCCCGCAATAAAGACGCATTCTACGCCTACCGCCCCCGCGACCTTTTCTCCGCTCTCACCTGCCGCGCCTTGCCGTAGCGCGTCTGCCGCGTCCCCGGTTTCCCCAGCGTCGAGTTGCCCCGCATCGGCGCGCGGCTGGGTTCGCTGGGCAAGCCGAGTTCGTCGGCTTCGAGCTTGCGGATCTCGTCGCGGAGGCGGCCGGCTTCCTCGAATTCGAGATCGGCGGCGGCGGCGCGCATCTTGCCTTCGAGTTCCTCGATATAGGCGCGGAGGTTGTGGCCGACCATGTGCGGCCGATCCTCGATCCCGGTATCGACCGTCACCTGGTCCCTCGACGAGAGATGGCTGACGATATCGGTGATGCCGCGGCGGATCGTTTCCGGCGTTATGCCATGCGCGCTGTTGTAGGCGACCTGCTTCTCGCGGCGGCGCGAGGTTTCGAGCATCGCGCGCTCCATCGATCCGGTGATGCGATCGGCGTAGAGGATGACCCTGCCGTCGACGTTGCGCGCGGCGCGACCGATCGTCTGGATCAGCGAGGTTTCGGAGCGGAGGAACCCCTCCTTGTCGGCGTCGAGGATCGCGACCAGCCCGCATTCGGGGATATCGAGGCCTTCGCGCAGCAGGTTGATGCCGACGAGCACGTCATAGACCCCCAGGCGGAGGTCGCGGATCAGTTCGATCCGCTCCAGCGTCTCGACGTCGGAGTGCATGTAGCGGACCTTGAGCCCCGCCTCGTGGAGATATTCGGTGAGGTCCTCGGCCATCCGCTTGGTCAGCGTGGTGACGAGGCTGCGGTAGCCCGCCTTGGCGGTGAGCCGCGCCTCGTTGACGAGATCGTCGACCTGATCCTCGATCGGGCGCACCTCGACCGGCGGATCGATCAGCCCGGTGGGGCGGATCACCTGTTCGGCGAAGACGCCGCCGGTCTGCTCCATCTCCCACGGCCCCGGCGTCGCCGAGACGTAGATCGATTGCGGGCGCATCGCATCCCATTCGTTGAAGCGTAAGGGACGATTGTCGATGCAGCTCGGCAGGCGGAAGCCATATTCGGCGAGCGTGATCTTGCGGCGATGATCGCCGCGCGCCATGCCGTTGACCTGCGGCACGGTCTGGTGGCTTTCGTCGACGAACAGCAAGGCGTTTTCGGGAAGATATTCGAACAGGGTCGGAGGCGGCTCGCCGGGGAGGCGGCCGGTGAGGAAGCGCGAATAATTCTCGATGCCCGCGCAGCTTCCGGTCGCGGCGATCATCTCGAGATCGAAATTGGTGCGCTGCTCCAGCCGCTGCGCCTCGAGCAGCTTGCCCTCGATCTGCAATTCCTTGAGCCGCTCGGTCAGCTCGAAACGGATCGCCTCCATCGCCTGCTTCATCGTCGGCCCGGGGGTGACGTAGTGCGAATTGGCGTAGACGCGGATGTCGTTGAGCGTCGCCGAGGTCTTGCCGGTCAGCGGATCGAACTCGCTGATCTGCTCGATCTCGTCGCCGAAGAAGCTGATCCGCCACGCGGCATCGTCGAGGTGGCTGGGGAAGAGTTCGAGATTGTCGCCGCGCACGCGGAAGGTGCCGCGCGCGAAGGCCTGATCGTTGCGCTTGTACTGGAGCGCGACGAGCTTGCGGATGATCTCGCGCTGATCGACGGTCTGGCCCTTCTTCAAATCGAAGATCATCGCCGAATAGGTTTCGACCGAGCCGATGCCGTAGAGGCAGGAGACCGAGGCGACGATCAGGACGTCGTCGCGCTCCAGCAGCGACCGCGTCGCCGAATGGCGCATGCGATCGATCGCCTCGTTGATCGAGCTTTCCTTCTCGATATAGGTGTCGGTGCGCGCGACATAGGCTTCCGGCTGGTAATAATCATAATAGCTGACGAAGAATTCGACCGCGTTTTCGGGGAAGAAGCTCTTGAATTCGCCGTAGAGCTGTGCAGCGAGGATCTTGTTGGGGGCGAGCACCAGCGCGGGACGCTGGAGCTGCTCGACGACCTTGGCCATCGTGAAGGTCTTGCCCGAGCCGGTGACGCCGAGCAGCACCTGATCGCGCTCGCCGGCGCCCGCCTGCGCGACGAGCTCGGCGATCGCGGCCGGCTGATCGCCCGAGGGCGCATATTCGGCGACCAGCTTGAACGGCCGGCCACCCTGGCTCTTCTCGGGCCGTTCGGGGCGATGCGGGACGAAGCTCTGCTCGGTATCGGGCTCGGCAAGGCTCGTGCGGATCTGGATCGCCATGCCCCGGATATGGGGCCGCGCGGGCGGGGCGGCAATGCGCGTTCCTAGGCTTGGCGGTCCTTTCCCGGGTAACCTAGCCGATCAGCGCGAAGCCGATCCGCGAGACGATCGCGCCGAGCGCGAGGCCGCCTGCCCCCGCCGCGAAGCCCAGCCCCTCCTGCCAGAGGTTGAGCAGGCGCAGCCGCCGCAGCCCCTCCCAATAGACCAGCATCGCCGCGACCTCGACCGTGCCGACCACCGCGACGAGCAGCATCACCTGATGCGCGAGCAGTGCCGCGATCCCCATCGTCCCGAGCCAGCCGATCCGCGCGATATTGGCGTAGAGCGTCCAGCGCGTCCGTCCGCTGGCGACCAGGGCCTCTTCGGCGGCATTGTTGGGGAAATAGACGATCGTCGAGATCGCCATGAGCTGGAGATAGGGCGGCACCGAGGCGTAACGGTGATCGTAGAGCACCGCGACGAGCAGCGACGCGCCACCGATCAGCCCCCCCGCCGCGAACATATAGCCGAGCGCGGCGAGCCGGCGCTTGCTGTAATAGAGGTCGCGCAAATAGGGCGGATCGGCGCGCGCGGCCTCCGAATAGGCCGGGAAGAGGATGCGGTTGGTATATGTATGCGCCAGCGGCAGCGGCGCGGTGGCGAGCGTCGTGGCGATCGCATAAAAGCCGTAGACCGCGAGCGGCATCATCCGCGCGAGGACGAGCTTGTCCGATTGCATGATCAGCATCGTCAGGATGCTCGACATCGCGATGTAGCGCGAGAAGGCCCAGAGCTCGCGCGCGCGCGGCCGATCGATGACGAAGCGGCGGCGCGAGCCCGGGAACATCGTATAGGAGATCACCGCCTTGATCGCGAAGCCCGCGAGCATCGCGAACACCAGCGCCCAATAATTGTGCAGGATCAGCGCGAGCAGGATCGAGACGACCAACTGCGTCACCGCGCCGATCACCTCCATCGCGGTGAGCCCCCACAATTTCTGCTGGCGGACGGCGGTGGCGAAGGCCAGCGAACCCAGCCCCTCGATGATGAAGTTGAGGCTCCACACCGCGAGCACGGCGGCCATCTGCGGCTTGCCGAGGACCTTGGCGATCGGCCAGGACAGCGCCGCCATGACGATCGTCAGCGCCGCCGAGCGCAGCAGCCGTAGCGACCAGATTTCATCGAGGAAGCGGGCGTCGTCGCCCTTCTCGTGGCGGACGATGAAGGCGTAAAGCCCGACGTCCGAGATGAGCTGGATCACCATCGAGACCGAGAAGACGATGCCGCTGACGCCGAACGCCTCGGCGCTCAACAGCCGGGTCAGCGTCATGCTGCTGACGATGCGCAGGATATTGATGGTCAGCGCCGAGCCGACGATGCTCGCGGTGCCGCCCCGCGCCGCGCCCCGCAGCCGCGAGGCGATGCCGCGCGTCGGGACGGGCAGGACCGCGCTTTCCGGCCCCGACGTTTCGGGCCCCAAGGTCTCTGGCTTTGTCATGCGCGCGCGAACCGCTTAGAGCCGCGTTTCATCGCTCGCAATCCGGTGCGGTTCAAGGCAGGCATGTTCGATCTCGATCCCTATCTCGCGCGCATCCACCTGCCGCTCGCGCCCACCCCCGATCCGGACGGGCTGGCGATCCTCCAGCGCGCGCACCGGCTGGCGATCCCGTTCGAGAATCTCGACGTGGCGCTGGGGCGCGGCATCCGCATCGACAGTGACAGCGTCTTCGCCAAGCTCGTGACCGCGAGGCGCGGCGGCTATTGCTTCGAGCAGGGCCGGCTGTTCCTCGACGCGATGGCGGCGCTGGGGTTCGCGGCGCGGCCGCTGTTCGCGCGCGTCTGGCTGGGGGCGGACGGGCAAGTGCCGCCGACGACGCATACGCTGGCGCTGGTGACGTTCGGAAACGCGCGTGGCCACGGGCGCGACTGGATCGCCGACGCGGGCTTCGGGGGCAGCTATGCGCCGCCGATGCCGCTCGCCGACGGCGAGGAGGCCGAGGCCCCCGATGGCGCGCGCTTCCGGCTGGCGCGCGATCCCATGTTCGGCTGGACGCTGAGCCGCAACGGCGACGCCGCGAGCACCGACGGGCGCGTCGATGCGCGCGCGGACGACGGGTGGCAGCGGCAGTACAGCTTCACCACCGATCCGGTCTATCCGTCCGATCTCGCGCTTTCCAACCACTGGGTCGCGACCGCCGCCGAGAGCCGCTTCGTGCGCCACCGCATCGTCAGCATCCCGCTGCCGCACGGCTTCGCGACCTTGACCGACACGCTGTACCGCCGCCGCAACGCCAATCAGGCGGTCGAGGCGGTGATCGACGATCCGCGCGTCTATCGGATGCGGCTGGGCATGATATTCGGCATCGATCTCGACCCGCAGGAGATCGCCGGGCTCAAGCTGTTCGGCGCGGCATGACGCGGGTGCGATCGATCCTCGGCGGTGCGGCCGGCAACCTCGTCGAATGGTTCGACTGGTACGTCTATTCGGCCTTCTCGCTCTATTTCGCGCCGGTCTTCTTCCCCGGCGGCGATCCGGCGGCGCAATTCCTCAAGACCGCGAGCGTCTTCTGGGTGGGCTTCCTGATGCGCCCGGTCGGCGGCTGGCTGCTGGGGCGGATCGGCGACCGCCACGGGCGGCGCACCGCGCTGGCGCTTTCGGTGGGGATGATGGGCGGGGGATCGCTGCTGCTGGCGCTGACGCCCGGCTATGCGCAGATCGGTGCCGCCGCGCCCGTGCTGCTGCTGATCGCGCGGATGGTGCAGGGCTTGAGCCTCGGCGGCGAATATGGCGCGGCGGCGACCTATCTCAGCGAGGTTTCGGCGCCCGAGCATCGCGGCTTCTGGTCGAGCTTCCAATATGTCACGCTCTACGGCGGCCAGTTGCTGGCGCTCGCGCTGATCCTCGGCATGCAGGCGAGCGGGATCGGCGAGGCGGCGCTGGCGAGCTGGGGCTGGCGGGTCGCCTTCCTCGTGGGCGCGGCGCTGGCGCTGGGCGTGTTCTGGCTGCGGCGCGGGATCGCCGAATCCCCCGATTTCGCCGCCGAGGGCGGAGCGGCGAAGAAACCGGGCGGGATCGCGGTGCTATGGCGGGAGCACCGCCGCCCGGTGCTGATCGCCTTCGCGCTGGCGATGGGCAGCAACGTGCTGTTCTACACCTTCACCACCTATATGCAGAAATATCTGGTGGTGACCTCGGGCTTCGCGAAGAATGAGGCGAGCCGGATCTGCGCGGGCGCGACCTTCCTCGCGATCCTCGCGCAGCCGCCGCTCGGCGCGCTTTCGGATCGGATCGGGCGCAAGCCGCTGCAATATGCGTTCGGGCTCGGCGGGCTGCTGCTGACCGTGCCGATCATGCTGGCGATCGGGCGGGCGCATGACGCGCTCACCGCCTTCGCGCTGATGCTCGCGGCGCTGACGATCCTGAGCTGCTCGACCGCGACGAGCGCCGCGGTCAAGGCCGAGCTTTTCCCCGTCCACGTCCGCGCGCTGGGGGTGGGGCTGCCCTATGCGATCAGCCAATCGCTGTTCGGCGGCTCGGCGGAGACGCTGGCGCTGAGCCTCAAGGCGGCGGGGCACGAGGTCGCCTATTTCTGGTATGCGAGCGCGATGGCGGGCGTAGCACTGATCGCCGCCTATCTGCTCAAGGAAAGCGCGCCGCGCCGACGCGCAGGCGGACGGGGGGCGGGCTGAGGCTTGAGGACGGATCGACATTCAGCTTTGAGAGCTGGAGTCTGTCCTGTCGACGCCGAACTTTCGGCACCCCGGCCTTGAGCCGGGGTCCCGCTGCCTGGCCGACGCTGAACAAGCAGCGGGACCCCGGCTCAAGGCCGGGGTGACGAATATCTGTTCGAGCGGGGTAGGCCGCCCAAATCCCGAATGTCGATCGGCTCTGGCGCTACCCCCCGGCATCCTCGTCCTTGGCCTGCCGGGTGAAGCTGATCCGGATGCGGACCCAGCTTCCCACCAGCGCCTTGCCGCCGACGCGCGGCGGGCGGACGAGGAATTGCCAGCCGGCCTGCTGGATCGCGCGCGCCAGCCCCGATCCCGGCGGCGAATCGGCGAGCGGCACGCAATTGTCGACGTGGAAGCGCGGCAGCGTCTGGCAGGCGATCTCCGCCCAGCTTCCCAGCGCCACGCCCCGCTTGGGCATGTAGAAGCGCAGCTCGGCATCGGTAGGCTCGCGATACCATTCGGCGCGGTAGAGCGGCTCGCCATTGGGACCGCTGCCCGAGGCGAGCTCCGAATCGCCGTCGGCGCTGCCGCTGCTGGCGCTGCCAGTGCCCGGCTGCGCGGCCTGCGCTTGCGCCTGCGACGGCATCTTGCTGATGTCGCTCCGCTGAAACTCCTGCGGTGAGATGATGATCAAAGGCGAGAGTGGCTGCGGCGGCAGCGGAATCGGCGGGGGCTTGATCGGGGTCGGCGCGGTGACCGAGGGGTGCGGCGGCGCGGCGCTCGCGGCCTTGGCGGCGGCGCGGGCGCGGTGCGCTTCGGTCGACTGAGCGTCGTCGGGGGAGATGTTGAAGCTCATCGTCCGGCCCTTGCCGCCGGGCACGCCCTGGATCGCGGGCGCGAGCCGCAGCAGCACCCACAGGATCAGCAGATTGACGAGGACCGAGATCAGGAAGGAGACGATCCGCCGCCGCAGCGATGGCTCGCGGCCATAAGCCGAGGGGGGGTGCGTCGCCGGCGGCATCTGCTGCCGCGCCTACAAAGCCGCCCCGCCGCCTGCAATCGGCTTGCCATGATCTGCGGCGAACCGAAATGCCGGAAAGCCGGGCATCGCTTCGGCACAAAAGCGCGCTTCGGCCTTCTGGAACGCGCGCAAACCCGCTAGAGCCCAGGCCATGATTACCATCCTCGAAGCCGATCTGATCGAGAGCGTCGCCGACGCGCTCCAATATATCTCTTATTATCATCCGATGGATTATATCCGCGCGCTGGGCGTCGCCTACGAGGCCGAGCAGGGCCCCGCCGCCAAGGATGCGATCGCGCAGATCCTGACCAACAGCCGGATGTGCGCCGAGGGGCATCGCCCGATCTGCCAGGATACCGGCATCGTCACGGTGTTCGTCAAATGGGGGCAGGATTGCCGGCTCGATAGCGCGATGAGCCTGCAACAGGTGATCGACGAAGGCGTGCGCCGCGCCTATCGCAACCCCGAGAACCCGCTGCGCGCCTCGATCCTCGCCGATCCCGCCTTCGGACGCGTCAACACCAAGGACAATACGCCGAGCGTGCTCCACGTCGAGATGGTGCCGGGCCACCATGTCGACGTGCAGATCGCGGCCAAGGGCGGCGGCAGCGAGAACAAGAGCAAGTTCAAGATGCTCAACCCCAGCGACAGCATCGTCGACTGGGTGCTGGAGATGGTGCCGCAGATGGGCGCTGGCTGGTGCCCGCCCGGCATGCTCGGCATCGGCATCGGCGGCACGGCGGAGAAGGCGGTGATCCTCGCCAAGGAATCGCTGATGGGCGATATCGACATGGCGCAACTGAAGGCGCGCGGGCCGCGGACCAGGCTGGAGGAGCTCAGGATCGAGCTGTTCGACAAGGTCAACGCGCTCGGTATCGGCGCGCAAGGCTTGGGCGGCCTCGCGACGATCCTCGACGTCAAGATCCTCGACTGGCCGACGCATGCCGCCTCGAAGCCGATCGCGATGATCCCCAATTGCGCCGCGACCCGCCACGCGCATTTCCACCTCGACGGCAGCGGCCCCGCTTATCTCGAGCCGCCGAAGCTCGAGGATTGGCCCAAGGTGGAGTGGACGCCGAGCAAGGAATCGATCCGCGTCGACCTCGATACGCTGACGCCGGAGGTGGTCGCGAGCTGGCGGCCCGGCGATCGGCTGCTGCTCAACGGCCGGATGCTGACCGGGCGCGATGCCGCGCACAAGCGCATCGCCGACATGCTGGCGAAGGGCGAGCCGCTGCCGGTCGAATTCGCGGGGCGGGTGATCTATTATGTCGGCCCGGTCGATCCGGTGCGCGACGAGGTGGTGGGCCCGGCCGGGCCGACGACCGCGACGCGGATGGACAAGTTCACGGGGATGATGCTCGACCAGGGCCTGCTGGCGATGGTCGGCAAGGCCGAGCGCGGGCCGGCGGCGATCGAGGCGATCCGCGCGGCGAAGAGCGCCTATCTGATGGCAGTCGGCGGTGCCGCCTATCTGGTGGCGCGCGCGATCAAGGGCGCCCGGGTGGTGGGGTTCGAAGACCTCGGCATGGAGGCGATCTACGAATTCGAGGTGCGCGACATGCCCGTGACGGTGGCGGTCGACGCGACGGGGACAAGCGTCCACAATACGGGGCCGCTGGTATGGCGCGAGAAGATCGCGCGGGAGCGGCTGCTCGAACGCGCCTGAGGCGGCGGACAGGGCGACGGCGGCGTTCCTCAAGGGCTGGAGCCTGTCCCGTTGGCGTTGAGCTCTCGTCACCCCGGCCTTGAGCCGGGGTCCCGCTGCTTGGCCAACGCTGAAGAAGAAGCGGGACCCTCTGAGTTCACAAACGAAGTGCAACACCTGAGACAGGTGCTGCCATGTCGACCTATCGCCAGCTATCGCTCGAGGAACGGTGTTCGATTGCCCGGCGTCATAAAGCCGGGCGATCGCACCGCAGATTGCTGCAGCTTTGGATCGCCAGCCGTCGACGATCTTGCAAGAGCTGAAGCGCAATAGCGGCACGCAGGTCGGGTATCGGCCGGGCTATGCGCAAGAGCGGACCCGGGCGCGCACGCGAGGCCGGACACCGGGTCATCAGCCATGGGACCATCTACCGCTTCATCCACGCTCAACCGACCCGAACCACGCTGGCGCCACTATCTGCCGCGCGCCAGGTACAAGCGAGGCTGGCGGACCAAAGGTGAATGGCCGCGCAAGACCCACCGTGACTCGATCCACCAGCGCCCCGCCGACATCGCCACCCGCGGCAACCCGGACACTCTGAAAGCCGATCCCGTCGCTGCAGCGCTCACGGGCATGCTCCATCCCTTACCGCCCGAACTGCGACGCTCGATCACCTTCGACAATCCTGTCCTGAGCGACTGCCGCAGGCAGGCAGTCGAAGGGGGTACCGAATTACGCATTACAAGCTTATCCAGCATCGATTCGGTGCCCGAACCCACTTCTGCGATCCGCGTTCATCCCGGCAAAAAGGCGGCGTCGAAAACGCTATCGGACGCCTCCGACGCAACCTGCCCCGCAAGACCGACCTCGCCGACTTGCCACGCGACACGCTCAACGCCATCCTCGCTGCCCATAACAACACACCGCGAAAATGCCTGCAAAAGGCGCAGGTCGCGCTCGGGCCGAAGCTGGCGGCCTATAGCGACGCCATCTATCTCGATCCCAGGCTGTTCGCGCGGGTCAAGGCGCTCAACGATCGTGCGGCGGCGCCGAAGCTGAATCCCGAGCAGGCGATGCTGCTCGACGTTTATTATCAGCGCTTCATCCGCGCGGGCGCGCAGCTTTCCGCCGCCGATCAAGCCACGTGCGCGATCTCAACAAGCGGATCGCCTCGCTGGGCGTGAGCTTCCGCCAGCAATTGCTCGCCGCGACCAAGGCGGGATCGCTGGTGCTCGATACGCCTGGCCAGCTCGCCGGGCTGACCCCCGCCGAGATCGCCGCCGCCGCGCAGGACGCCAAGGATCGCGGGATGGCGGGCAAATATGTCCTGCCGCTGCAGAACACCACCACGCAGCCCGCGCTGCAATCGCTGACCGACCGCGCGACGCGCGAGGCGCTGTTCCACAATAGCTGGACGCGCGCCGAGAAGGGCGATGCCGGCGACACGCGCGATACGGTGGCGCAGCTCATCCTGCTGCGGACGAAGAAGGCCAATCTGCTCGGCTTCCCGACCTGGGCCGATTATTCGCTGGCCGAACAGATGGCCAAGACATCGGCGACCGCGATCGGCTTCCTGAACCGGCTGGATGCGCCGACCGCCGCCGCGCAGAAGCGCGAGGTCGCCGAGGTGCAGGCGACGATCGACGCCGATGCCAAGGCTTCCGGGCACGGCTTCAAGGTGCAGCCGTGGGACTGGGATCTCTATTCGGAGAAGGTCCGCAAGGCGAAGTACGATCTCAACGAGAGCGACACCAAGCCCTATCTCGAAATCTGGAGCGTGCTGGAGAACGGCGTCTTCTTCGCCGCGCACGAGATGTACGGCCTCACCTTCAAGCGCCGCACCGACATCCCGACCTTCCAGCCCGACATCCGCGTCTATGAGGTGTTCGAGGAGAGCGGCAAGCCGCTGGGACTCGCATATTTCGATTATTGGAAGCGCGACAATAAATCCGGCGGGGCATGGATGAACAGCTTCGTCGCGCAATCCAAATTGCTCGGCACCAGGCCGGTGATCTCCAACACCGCCAACTTCACCAAGCCCGCCCCCGGCCAGCCCGCGTTGATCACCTTCGAGGATGTGCGGACGATGTTCCACGAATTCGGCCACGGGCTGCACGGCCTGTTCGCCGACCAGACCTATCCGAGCGTCTCGGGCACCGCGGTGGCGCGCGACTTCGTCGAATTCCCCTCGCAGTTCAACGAGCATTGGGCGCTGGAGCCGCGCGTGCTGGCGCATTACGCCAAACATTATCAAACCGGCGCGCCGATGCCGCAGGCGCTGGTCGACAAGATCAAGCGCGCCGAAAAGTTCAACCAGGGCTATACGTTCGGCGAATTGCTGGCGGCGGCGCAGCTCGACATGGCGTGGCATTCGCTGGGGGCGAACGATCCCAAGCAGGACGTCGATGCGTTCGAGGCCAAGGCGCTGGGCGCCACCGGGCTCGACATCGCGCATGTGCCCCCGCGCTATCGATCGAGCTATTTCGCGCATATCTGGGGATCGGGCTATGCGGCGGGCTATTACGCCTACATCTGGACCGACATGCTCCAGGAGAATGTCTACGAATGGGTGATGCGCCATGGCGGGATGACGCGCGCCAACGGCCAGCGGATGCGCGATCTGGTGCTGAGCCGGGGACGCACGCTGGATTATAATGCGATGTTCCGGAACATGACGGGGCATGATCCGCAGGTGGAACCGCTGCTCAGGAAACGCGGGCTGCTGGGCGGTTGAGTTTCCCCCCACCCGCTTGCGGGAGGGGCAGGGGGTGGGTTAGCGACGGGCGGGGCTCGGATTGTCCCGGCTGGCGCTTCCTCCGCACGCCCCACCCCCAGCCCCTCCCGCAAGCGGGTGGGGAGAGGATATGATGACCCCGCTCGACGCGCTCCGCACCACCTTCGGCTATCCCGCCTTTCGCGGGCGGCAGGCCGACGTCATCGATCGGGTGATGCGGGGCGAGCATAGCCTCGCGGTGATGCCGACGGGGGCGGGCAAGAGCCTGACCTATCAGGTGCCCGCGCTATGCCGCGAGGGTACGGGGCTGGTGATCTCGCCGCTGATCGCGCTGATGCACGATCAGGTGCGCTCGGCCGAGGCGGCGGGGATCCGCGCGGCGGCGCTGACGTCCGCCGACGACAATCGCGAGGAGACGATCCGCCGCTTTCGCGAGGGCGATCTCGATCTCCTCTACGCAGCGCCCGAGCGCGCCAATAGCGAAAGCTTCCGCCGGCTGATCGCGGGCCAGGCGCTGGCGCTGATCGCGATCGACGAGGCGCATTGCGTTTCCGAATGGGGGCATGATTTCCGCCCCGACTATCGCCAGATCAAGGGGCTGCTGGAAACGCGGCCCGACGTCCCCCGGCTCGCTCTGACCGCCACCGCCGACGCGCACACGCGCTCGGACATTCTCGCCCAGCTCGGGATTCCGCAGGAGGGGCTGATCCTCGCGGGGTTCGACCGGCCCAACATCCGCTATGCGATCGAGCCGCGCGACGGGATCGCCCGGCAGCTCGGCCGCTTCATCGCCGAGCAGAAGGGGCCGGGGATCGTCTATGCGCCGAGCCGCAACGAGACCGAGAAGCTCGCGGCCGCGATCGCCGCCACCGGCCGCCCCGCGCGCGCCTATCATGCCGGGTTGGAGCCGCAGGTGCGCGCCGCCGCGAGCCGGGCGTTCGTCTCCTCCGAAGAGATGGTGATGGTCGCGACGATCGCGTTCGGGATGGGGATAGACAAGCCCGACGTGCGCTTTGTCGCGCATGCCGGGCTGCCCAAATCGATCGAGGCTTATTATCAGGAGACGGGCCGCGCGGGCCGCGACGGCGATCCGGCGGTGGCGCAGATGTTCTGGGGCGCCGAGGATTTCTCGCGCGCGCGGCGGCGGATCGAGAGCGAGGTGGAGGAGACGCGGCGGCCGGGCGAGCGGGCACGGCTCAACGCACTCGCCGGGCTGGTCGAGGCGACGGGGTGCCGCCGCGCGATCCTGCTGCGCCACTTCGGCGAAAGCCCGCCGCCCGCCTGCGGCAATTGCGACAATTGCCTCGCTCCGCCCGAGCAGGTCGACGCGACCGAAGTGGCGCGCAAATTGCTGTCGGCGGCGTTCCGCACCGAAATGCGCTTCGGCATCGGCCATCTCGTCGACGTGCTGGCGGGCAAGCAGACCGAGAAGGTGATCGGCCAGGGCCATCAGCGGCTGTCGGTATTCGGGATCGCCAACGAGGAGGAATTGAAGCTGGTGCGGCCGGTGGCGCGCGCGCTGATGGCGCGCGACGCGTTGCGCGCCGACGATTTCGGCGGGCTGTCGTT
Source organism: Sphingomonas bacterium (assembly GCF_903644055.1). Lineage (GTDB taxonomy): Bacteria > Pseudomonadota > Alphaproteobacteria > Sphingomonadales > Sphingomonadaceae > Sphingomonas_I. The sequence goes on from NZ_CAHJXD010000250.1 coordinate 19,473, forward strand.
CGGGCCCGGGGCCAGGCCGATCCTGAAGGGCGAGGAGCCGGTAGCGGTGGTGCTGCCGCGCGAACGCGCGCGCGGCGCGCGGCGTGCCCGCGACGAGGGACCGAGCGATCCCTTGTTCGAGGCGCTGCGCGCGAAGCGGCGCGATCTCGCGCGCGAGCAGGCCGTGCCGCCCTATGTGATCTTCCACGATGCGGTGCTGCGCGAAATGGCGGCCGCGCGGCCGGGATCGCTCGGCGCGATGGGGCGGATCGCCGGCGTGGGGGCCAAGAAGCTCGAGGCTTATGGCGCGGCGTTTCTGGAGGTGCTCAACGATCCTCCCCTGTAGGCGGAACGGGACGCTTGTGTAGAGCCCCGTCCGTCACGCCTGCGGCGCGCCACCTCCCCGTGCCGGGGAGGACCTTAGAGGCTGTCCTGCTCAAGCTGAAACGTCACGGGACAGACTCTAGCCCGCGGCGCCGGACGCGCCCTTCATCGCCTCGCGCGATTTCTCTTCCGAAGGTTCGGTGCCGGGCTGGCCGGCGACCTGATCGGCGACGGTCGCGCCGCGCTTGCCGAGGGGTTTTTCGGGGCCGACGGTGGTGTCCCGCGCGGTCTGGCGTTCGGCTTCGGCGTTGATTTCGGCGCCGAGCAGGATCGCATAGGCCGAAACCCACAGCCACATCAGCAGCACGACGACCGCGCCCAGCGAGCCATAGGTCGCGTTGTAATTGCCGAGCGTCGTCGCATAGATGCCGAAGCCGACGGTGGCGATCAGCCAGAGGATCGTCGCCACCGCCGATCCGAAGCTCAGCCAGCGCCATTTGGCATCGTGGCGATGCGGCGCGATGCGGTAGGTGGCGGCGATCCCTGCGCTCGCCAGCGCGGCGGCGATCGCCCAGGTCGCGACGTTGACACCCAGCGCGGCGACGGGGCCGAGGCTATCGAACAGCTTGCCCGCCAACGCGACCGCCGAAGCCGCGAGCATCCCGACGATCGCGACCAGCACCGCGCCGCCGATCATCACGAACGAGATCAAAGTCGTGCGGATCAGGCTGCGCTTCTCGACCTGCTCATAGACGACGTTGAGCGCCATCATGATCGCCCCCGAGGCGCGCGTGGCGCCGTAGAGCGAGACGAGCATCGCGACGAGCAGGCCGACGCCCTTCTTGGTCGAAGCGGTGGTGACGAGGCTGGTGATCTGATCGAGGATCAGCCTGGCGGCGTCCTTGGGGACGAGGCCGACGATCGTCTTCATATGATCGGCGATCGTCGCGGGATCGGCGATCAGCCCATAGGTCATCACCAGCGCGCCGAGCAGCGGCACGAAGGACAGGAACGCGTAGAAAGCGATGCCGGCGGCGAGCAGGCTGATATTGTCGGTGCTCGTCTTGACCCAGACGCGGCCGAGAATCTCGCGCCACGCGCTCCAGGGCAAGGCGGTCGGGCGCGTGGCGTCGCGCCCGTGCGGATCGGTCTCGGCTGTGGACGCCATGCGACGAAGCTCCCTGTTGCGCGCCGAGAACGCACGAAGGCAGGGTTGGTGGCCTCTTCCGCTCGCCGCGTGAGCAGTAAGACGATGGGCTTTGGCCCGGAGGGGCGGTAGACCTGCGGCGATGTCCCGCGAGCAGGCCTTCATCGCGCGGCTGGCGGCGATCGCCAGCGATCCGGCGGCGCGCGGGCTGGCCGACGATGCGGCGGTGCTGGCGGTGGGCGCACACGCGATCGTGCTGACCCACGACATGATCGTCGAGGGCGTCCATTATCTGCCGGGCGATCCGCCCGAGGATGTCGCGTGGAAGCTGGTCGCGGTGAACCTTTCCGACCTGGCGGCGAAGGGCGCGCGACCGCTGGGCGTGCTGCTCGGCTATCCCCTGGGCGATGACGCCTGGGACGCGCGCTTCACAGAAGGGCTGGCCGAGGTGCTGGCGCGCTTCGCGGTACCGCTGCTGGGCGGCGATACGGTTTCCGGGCGCGGGGCCGGGCGGATGCTGGGGCTGACGGCGATCGGCGCGGCGGCGCCGGGGGGCGTGCCCTCACGATCGGGCGCGCGGGACGGCGACGCGCTCTATGTAACGGGGACGATCGGGCTGGCGGGGATCGGCCTCGCGATGGCGCGGGGGGCGTGCGACGGACCGCAGGAGGCGCTCACCGCCTATCGCCGCCCCATGCCACGGCTGGCCGAAGGGCGCGCGCTGGCGGGCCGGGTCAGCGCGATGATGGACGTTTCGGACGGGCTGCTGATCGATGCGAAGCGGATGGCCGAGGCGAGCGGCCTAAGCGTGACGATCGCGCTGGAGACGGTGCCGTACGCCGGCGCCGATCCGATCGCGGCGGTGACGGCGGGCGACGATTACGAGCTGCTGTTCGCCGCCCCGCCGGATCGCGCTCTGCCGCCCGAATGCGCGGCGACGAGGATCGGACGGTTCGCGGCGGGAGCCGGGGTAAGGCTCACCGATCGCGGGCGGCCGATCCCGCTGCCCGTGCGGCTCGGTTACGAACATGAGTGAGACGCTGATTCACCTGCGCTCAAGCGAGGACGACATGGTTGCTGCAGCAGGCGTGGCGGCCCTCTTCGACATATTCCGCGGTCTGCCAGAAATAATCGTCGCCGGCGCCGTGCAGCGCGTGGACATGCGTCGGGGCGATGCTCGCTTCGGTCCTCGCGAAAGGCGCCAGCAGCCCGGGCACGTCGTGCGCGATCCCGCCGGCGATCGTCAGCTTGATCTTCGTGAGGTCCTCGACGCGTGCGAGCGGATCGCCGTCGACCAGGATGAGATCGGCGAGTTGCCCTTCGGCGATCGTGCCGAGCGGCTCGTTGAGGAATTCGCCCGCGTGGCGCGTCGCGGTCAGCAACGCCTCGTATGGCGAGATGCCGTAGCGCGTCATGCCGCGCAGATTGAGATGCAGGCTGATCGCGACGAGATCGATCGGCGCATCGGTGCCCGAATGGACGTGCCAGCCGAGCTTCATCATTGCCTTGATCTGGTCGATGTTGCGTTCGAGCGAGGCGAGCAGGGGCGTCTTGTCGCCATGGCTCATCGCATGGGCGCGCGCCTGTAGCTTGGCATATTCCCAGGGCGGAAACATCGTCTTGATCCGCGGATCGTCGATCAGCGCGGGATCGTCGGCGATCAGCACGCCGGCCGAGAACAAGGTCGGCGTCCGCCCCGCCTTGGCGGCGGAGAATAATTTGCTGACGTCCTCATAGCCCGCGCCGAGCGCGGTGATCGTCCGCGAATAGCCGTAGCGGCTGGTCGCGCCGAGATGTTCGGTGCAGTCGCTGCCGCTGCGCAGCGCCGGATAATGATAGTGGGAGCTGACATGCACGCCCATGCGATGCGCGGCCTCAATCACCTCGGCCTGCGTCTTGTGATCCATCCGCACATAGGTCTTGATCATGTCGTAGGAGAGCGCCTCGGCGCGCGCCAGCTCCAGCGCCATCTGGCCCGGCTCGGTGACCGGACGCATGAAATTGTAATAGATGCGGCTGCCGTCGATCGCCTCGCCGGTGGCGTAATGGCGGGGGGCCACGCGCAGGCCCGCGTCGATCGCCTCGCGATCCTCGACCATATGATAGGCGGGGCAGCCCGGCGAGCGCGTCGCGGTGATCCCCATCGCCAGCCAGATCCGGCCCATCCGGTCGCCATAGCCATAGCCCTGCATCTGGCGGTGCGTGTGCATATCGACGAGGCCGGGCATCAGCGTCAGGCCGCTGCCGTCGATCTTGCGGATATCTCCGGCGGTCGCGCTGCGCGGCGGGGCGACCGCCGCGATCCTGCCGCCTTCGAGGATCACGTCGGCCGCGCGGTAATCGGGGCCGAGCGCATCCCATACGCGCGCGCCGGTCACCACTGCCTTGCCCGGCGATTTCGCCAGCGCCCAGCGCATCTGGAAAGGCACGGTCCGCGCGGCGCCGCCGGCGAGCGGCACGAGCTTCAGCTTGCCGTTGTTGAGGTAGAGCAACGTCTTGCCGTCGCCGCTCCAGCTCGGCGCGTCGGTCGTCTCCCTCGTGAGCTGGCGCGCCTTGCCGGCGAAGCCGCCGGCCGCATCGACGGGCTGCACCCACAAGGTGCTGCCGAAGACATAAGCGAGATGGCCGCCGTCGGGCGACCAGACCGGCCCGTCGTCGCCGCGCGTGCCGATCGACTTATTCTCGGCGATCGCGGTATAGCTGCCCTTGCCCGTCGCCTTGTCGACGAACAGCAGCTCCGACAGCCCTTCGCGATAGCGCGCCGAAGAGGGCTTGAACGCCGCATAGACGATCGTCTTCGCGTCCGGGCCGAAGCTCGGCCGCCCCGGCTCCCACAAGGGATCGTAAAGCTTCTGTACCGCCCCGGTCGCGACCTCGACGATATGCAGCGCGCCTTCCTGATTGAGGAAGGCGATCCATCTGCCGTCCTGGCTCCAGCTTCCCGAGACCGCCGCGTCCCTGGGCAGATTGGTGAGCTGCCGCTCGGCGCCCGTGGCGAGATCGTGGAGCCAGATATCCAGCGTCCCGGCCTTGTCGGTCGAATAAGCGAGCCACTTGCCGTCCGGCGACCAGGCGGGATCGCATTTGTAGAAGGTGCCGCCGATCAGCCGCTTCGGCTTGGGATCGCCGATCGTCAGCACGTAGATGTCGTTGAGCGCGCGAAAGACGATGCGCTTGCCGTCCGGCGACAGCAACGGCGATCCGATGCCGATCACCGGGCGCGGCGCCGTGCTGGTGAAATCGCGCCGCCGGCGCGGATAGGAGGGCGTCGTCACCGCGGCCTTGGCGGTGAATTCGATCGGCGTCGATTTGCCGCCGGCGATCCGGCGGATCTTGCCCCCCGATCCATAGATCAGGTCGCCGTTGGGCGCCCATGTCGTCTTGAACGGATAGATATCCTCGTCCGCCACCGCGGCCTTGCCGCCGACCATCAGCGCGATCCGGCCGTCGACGATGCTGGTATAGGCGATCGCCCCATCGGGCGCGAAGCTCGGCGCATGGACCTCGGAGGCGCGGAAGCGATCGGTCGAGGGCTTCACGCCGGCGACCAGCTTCGCCGTGCCCGCCATGTCCGAAACCATGATCCTGGCATTGTCGGCGACGTAGGCGAAGCTCTGGCCGTCGCGCGCGAAGCAGGGTTCGGCTTCCTGCCCCGATCCCTGGCTCAACTGGCGGATCGCACCCGAAGCGATATCGAGCAGGTGGATCGCGTAGCGGCCCGGCAGATCGGACGAGAAGATGATCGATCTGCCGTCTGGGGAGAAGCTCGGCTCGCGATGATCGGCGAAACCCGTCGTGCGCTGCTTGAGCCCCGACCCATCGGCATTGGCGGTCCAGATCTGGAAATTGCCCGAGCGATAGGATTGGAAGACGAGCGTCCTGCCGTCCGGAGACCAGCTCGGCTGGCCGAGATCGGCGAAGGCATCGGTCACGCACGTCGCCGGCCCGCCCGCCGCCGGCATCACCCACAACAGGCCGAGCAGATCGAACGCGATCGTCTTGCCATCGGGCGAAATGGCGATGGCGATGTTGGTGCCTTCGGCCAGGGCGACCTCGTTCGTCGAGGATATCCCCGCCGCCAACGCCTGCGACCCCGCGATCCGGGCCATGACGCCCGCCCCCGTGACCGCGCCGCCGATCCCGAGCGCGGCGCGCCGGTTCACCCGAGGGCCGCCGCGCCCGCGCTTATCCAGATCGGCCATCGGCATCCTCCCTGTGGATCGTAATGCTCATGTTCAGAAGCTGAGGTTGATCCGCCCATAATAGAAACCGCCGCTGATGCCGAACGGCGAATAGCTGTTGTAATAAGCGGTGTTGGAGGTCGCGCCCGTCGCCGCCACGAGACCCCGGTTGGCGGCCTTCAGGATCGACGAATAGGTGTTGAGCAGATTGTTGGCGCCGGCGGTGAGCCGCAGATGGCTGGTCAGCGCGTAGCCGGCGCTGAGATCGATGATCGCCTTGGGCTTCAGGATGTCGTCGTTTGCGGGGATCGTCGAGGTTTGGACGACCTTGCTGTAGCGGGTGACGCGCGCGTTGACGCCGATCTTGCCAATCGTCCAATCGACCGCCACGATTTCCTTGTCGCGCGGCGTGCCCTGCGTGAAATCGCCCTGCCGCGCCCGATCGATCAGCACGAGCCCGGCGGCGGCGAGCGCGGGCGGCGGCAGCGCGACATAGGTGAATTTGGTGTGGTTGATGTTGCCCGATAGGGTGATCGTCGCCTGCCCGAACGGGCCGCTCTTGGTGCGATAGGTGGCGACGACGTCGAGGCCGCGGGTCCGCGTGTCGGCGGCGTTGGAGAAATAGAAGCCCTGCTGCGCGGTCAGGATGCCCGCCGCCGCCAGCGCCGCATTGACCGCCGCGCCGGACAGGACGCCGCTCAACAGGATCCGATCGCGGATCTTGATCTGATAGGCATCCACCGTGAGGTTGAGGCGCGGGATCATCGTGAGCACCGTGCCCGCCGAGAAGTTGGTCGATTTCTCGGGCTTCAGCGGCTTGGCGCCCAGCGCGATCGCCGCCGGCGAATCGACCGGCAGCGCCTGCACGGGCTGTAGCGTCGTCACCCCGGCGACGGTCACGCCGATCGTGCTCGACGAGGCATAATGTTCCTGCTGCAACGTTGGCGCCCGGAAGCCGGTGCTCGCCGTGCCGCGGAACGCGAGACCCCGGATCGGCTCGTAACGGATCGAGGCCTTGCCCGTCTTGGTCGTGCCGGCATCGTTATAATGTTCGTAGCGCCCGGCAAGCGCGAGATCGAGCCCCGGAAGCACGGTATCCTCGACATCGACGAACGCGGCGACGTTGTTGCGGCTCCAGCGGCCCGAGCCGACCGGCTGGAACCCGGTCACGCCCTGCGATCCCGCCTGCCGCACGACATTGGCGTTCAGCCCCGTCGTATTGCGATAGCCGCCATCGACGTAGGACGCCGGCTCGCCGGGCCCGATCTTGTAGGTGTTGCGCCGATAGGCACCGCCGAAGTCGATCAGCAGCGGCGCCGCCGTGCCGATATCGAAGGTGCGCTTGAGATCGACGTCCGTGGTCCATTCGCTGGAGGCGACCAAACCCAGATAGGCATCCTTCGGGCTCGCCGGTCCGAGCGAGGCGTTGAGGCCCTTTTCGTGATAGGCGGCGCGATTATAGCCATAGGTCGTGCTGAGATCCCAATCGAACCCGGCAAGCCCGCCGCCCTTTATCCCCGCGGCGACCTGGAAATCCTTGTCGTACACGCGCAGTTCGGGCGAATAGCCGTCGGGATAGACCTCCGGGATATTGTTGGCGGCGATGGGATTGCGGAAGGTCAGGAACGCGTCGGTCTTGCGGACGGCGCCCGTGCTGAACGAATAGAGCGTGAGATTGTCGCCCAGCGGCAGCGAGGCATCGTAGGAAATGCTGGCGGTCTGCGCCTGCGGCTGCCCCGGGTGGGTCGTATACCGGTTGGCGGTCGCCTCGCGCGGATCGCCGGCGGGATAGAGCTGGGTGGTGTTCGGACCGCCGCGATAGGTGCGCGCCTGATAGCGCCCGTCGATCGCCACATCGACATGGCCCTCCGCGCCGAGCCCGAAGCCCAGCACGCCCTGAACCTGCCCGGTCTGGCCGCCGCCGTCGTAGGTCCGGCCGCCGAGCACGTTCGCGTCGCCGCCGTGATCGGAGCTGCGCAGGATCAGGTTGATCACGCCCGCGATCGCATCCGAGCCATATTGCGCCGAAGCGCCATCGCGCAGCACCTCGATCCGGCCGATCGCCGCGGTCGGGATCAGATCGAGATCGGGCGGCGACTGGCCGTTCTGCGTGGTGCCGTTGATGAACATCGTCGCGGTATTGTGGCGGCGCTTGCCGTTGACGAGCACCAGCACCTGATCGCCCGCGAGACCGCGCAGCGAGAGCGTCTTGACCGCGAAGGAAGCGCCGGCACCGCTGTTCGAGACGCTGATCGAGGGGATGAGCGCGCCAAGCAGATCGCGCACCGATTGCTTGCCGCTGGTTTGCAGGTCCGCCGGCGAAAGCACGTCGATCGGCGCGAGGCTCTGCGCGACGGTGCGTGTGGTGCCGCGGGTGCCGGTGACGATGATTTCCTTGCTGGCATCATCGCCGGGAGCGGTTTGCGCATAAGCGCCGCCTGCCTGGAGGGCCATCATGCCCGCGCCAAGAAAAAGGATCGTACGTCGCGTCATCTGAGCCCCCTGCAATTACAGCGAAGCCCTTCAGCCCTCTTCCGCGTTCATCGTTGCGCTTCGATACCGTCCCTGGCGCAGCTTTGTTATTTCCAAGCATGTTGTCGCTCGAACTCCGAGCGATGAGACAACGATAGTCATAAATCTGCAACCCCGCCGGGAGAAACTTTTTTCCGTGGCTCGGATATTAAAAAGCGTTTCGCCAAGACGTCCGCGCGGTCTCGATCTTCGTTTGACACGTCGATTCGAACATGGGCACAGTGATCCAAGCGCGCGACGCCGGGGGGTGACGGCAAGTCACTCCACGACGGCGATCAAGCCATATATCCCGGCATGAGACCGGGCCTGGGGGCGGTCTAACAGAGGGGGTTACTCCGCGTGCTCGACGATATTCCTGCGGCCATCAATCGCCGCACCTTGTTCTCGATGATCGGCAAGACGGCCGGCGTCGCCGTGATGTATCAGGCGATGGCCTCGCTCGCTTATGCGGCGGAATCCACCTACAAGGGGCCGATCGCGCTCAGCGGGGCGCCCAGGGGGGCCTCGGTGCTGATCCTCGGATCGGGCCTCGCGGGCATGGTCGCCGCCTACGAGCTGCGCAAGGCGGGATACAAGGTTCAGATCTTGGAATATCAGAACCGTTCCGGGGGGCGGAACTGGTCGCTGTACGGCGGGGACGTCTATACCGAGCTTGGCGGCTTCACGCAGAATGTCGCCTTCGACAAGGGATTGTACCTCAATCCGGGGCCGTGGCGCATTCCGCACCACCACAAGGGGCTGCTGCATTATTGCAAACTGCTGGGCGTCCGGCTCGAACCCTTCATCCAGCTCAACTACAATGCCTATGTCCACTCGACGCAGGCATTCGGCGGCAAGCCGCAGCGCTATCGGACGATCGAGGCCGATTTCGACGGCTATGTCGCCGAATTGCTGGCGAAGAGCGTGCAGCAGGAAAAGCTCGATCGCCCGGTCACCAAGGAAGATCGCGAGATCCTGCTCCAGGCGCTTCGCCAATGGGGCGCGCTCGACAAGAATTACGCTTACGTCAAAAGCCTCGAATCGAGCGACCGGCGCGGCTACGATCACCCGCCCGGCGGGGGGCTGGATGCCGTGCCGACGCCGACCGATCCGCTCAGCCTGGAGGATATGGTGCGCTCGCGGCTCTGGCGCGCGATCGGCGCCTCGAAGGCCTATGACGTCCAGCAGACGATGTTCCAGCCGGTGGGCGGCATGGGCATGATCGGCAAGGCGTTCGGCAAGGAATTGGGCGAGGTGATCCGCTACAATTCCAAGGTGACCGAAATCCGCCAGGACAAGCGCGGCGTCACCGCCTCGTTCATCGATACGGTGAAGGGCGGCGCGGTGCAGACCGCGCATGCCGATTGGTGCGTCTGCACGATTCCCGCCTCGGTGCTCAGCCAGATTCCGATCGATGTCGGCGCGCCGATGCAGGCCGCGATCGATGCGCTGCCTTATTCGGCATCGGCCAAGGTCGGGCTACAGATGAAGCGCCGCTTCTGGGAAGAGGATGAATCGATCTACGGCGGCATCACCTATACCGATCAGCCCAACAGCATCATCAGCTATCCCAGCACCGATTTCTTCAAGCCGGGCAAGGGCGTGCTGCTCGGCGCCTACACGTTCGGGCCGAACGCGGTCGAATATACGGCGATGACGCCCGAACAGCGCATCGCCAAGAGCGTGGAATATGGCGCCAACATCCACCCGCAATATCGCACCGAATTCGAAACCGGTGCGACCGTTGCCTGGCACCGCGTGCCCTGGACTTTGGGCTGCGCCGGATCGTGGACCGAACGGACGCGTGCGGCGCACTACAACGACATGTGCGCGATCGATGGCCGGATCGTCATGGCGGGCGAACATGTTTCGATGATCCCGGCGTGGCAGGAAGGCGCTGTCCTTTCCTCGCTCAACGCGATCGAGCGCCTTCATCAACGTGCCGTGCAGGGAAGCTGACAATGGCGAGATTTTCACCACGCACCCTCGGCCTGATCGGCGCGATCCTCCCGCTGACCGGCTTGACGACCGCGGCGCTCGCGCAGTTCAGCGGCGGCTATCGCTACCAGACCGGGCAGGAACTCTACACCCATATCTGCCAGGGCTGCCACATGCCCGACGGCAAGGGCGCGTCGGGCGCGGGCAAGTATCCGGCGCTGGCGGGCGATCCCAAGCTCCGGGCATCGCTCTATCCCGTGCTGGTCATCCTCAAGGGGCAGAAGGCGATGCCCTCCTTCTCCGAACTGACCGACGTGCAGATCGCCGCAGTGACCAATTACATCCGGACGAACCTGGGCAACAATTTTACCGGACCGGTGACGCCCGAGCAGGTCAAGGCCTTGCGGTCCCAGGCGGTTCAGCAGAAGGCGCTGAGCCCCGGCTGACGCGCATGACTCGGCGGACGCCCCCGGACCGCCGATAGCCTATCGCCTCTTGGTCACACCGATCTGCCGGCCTCCCCGGTCGCATTCCTGATACCCTGTCGCTCCCAAGTAACTTCCCGGCATTGTGCCTGTCGGGGGCAGGTTCCACAGTAAAGCCAGTCGATGCGGCGACCTTTGCAGTCGTCGCGCGAATGAGGAACCGCGATGGCGCAGAGCTATGATCTTGTCCTGCGCGGCGGCACCATCGTGGACGGCACGGGCCGTCCCGGCTTCACCGGCGATATCGGCGTCGACGACGGAAAGATCGTCGCGGTCGGGGTGGTCGATGGCGAGGGCATCGAGGAAATCGATGCTTCCGGCCGCCTCGTCACGCCCGGCTTCGTCGATATCCACACGCATTACGATGGTCACGCGACCTGGACCAACCGGCTCGATCCATCGTCCCAGCATGGCGTCACCACCGTCCTCACCGGCAATTGCGGCGTCGGCTTCGCGCCGTGCAGGGCGAAGGATCGCGATCGCCTGATCCACCTGATGGAAGGCGTCGAGGATATCCCCGAGGTGGTGATGGCGGCGGGGCTGCCCTGGAATTGGGAGAGCTTCCCCGACTATCTGGACAGCCTCGACGGCAGGCAATTCGACATGGACGTCGCGACGCAGCTTCCGCACGCGCCGCTGCGGGTGTTCGTGATGGGCGAGCGGGCAATGACCAAGGAGCCGGCGACCGACGACGACATCGCACGCATGCGCGCGATCGCGCGGGAGGCGATCGAAGCCGGCGCGCTCGGCTTCTCGACATCGCGCAGCCTCAATCACAAGGCCTCGGACGGCACCGTCACGCCGACCTACGCGGCGGCCTCCGACGAGCTCGCGGGGATCGCGGGCGGGCTGCGCGAGGCGGGCGGCGGCGTGCTCCAGTTCATCTCCGATTTCGACGATCTGGATAGCGAGTTCGAGATCGCCCGCCGGATGACCCGCGAAAGCGGGCGGCCGCTCTCGATGTCCGTACTCCAGTTGCATCACGCGCCCGATCGCTGGCGCAAGGTGCTCGATCGGATCGAGGCCGCCAATGACGAGGGCCTCGAGATCAAGGGCCAGGTGTCCGGCAGGCCGATCGGGCTGCTGATGGGATTCCGGGTCGGCCGCAATCCGTTCATGGCGACTCCGGCCTTCCGCGAGATCGCCGGCCTCGGCGATGACGCGCGTATCGCCGAACTGCGGACGCCCGAGCGGCGCGCGCGCATCCTCGCGGAGTTTCCGAGCCATCTCGAAGGGCGCGCCGCCGATGCCGAGACCTATCTGGCGGGCTTTTACGAATTCGGCCCCGACGCCGACTATGAGCCGGCGCCATCGCTGAGCATGGCGGCGCGCGCGGCGGCGGCGGGGCAGGATGCCGCCGCTTACGTCTATGACCTTCTCGTCGCCGGCGATGCCGATGCGGTGCTGTATCTGCCCGCCGCGAATTACGCCGGCAACAGCATCGAAGCGATCCGCACCATGCTGGCCAGCGAGCGCACGATCCTGGGCCTCGGGGACGGTGGCGCCCATGTCGGCATGATCTGCGACGCGAGCCTGCCCACCTATATGATCCGGCGATGGTCGGACGTCGGCAGGGGACATATGCCGATCGAACGGGTGGTGAGGGCGCTCACATCGGAAACCGCTTCGGCGGTGGGTCTCCACGATCGCGGGACGATCGCGCCCGGCTATCGAGCCGACCTCAATATCATCGATCCCGCGATGATCCGCCTCCATATTCCGCATATGGTGCGCGATCTGCCGAACGGCGCGGGCCGGCTCGGCCAGCCGGCAAGCGGCTATGATGCGACCATCGTCGCGGGGAAGGTCACCTACCGCAACGGCATCGCCACGGGTGCGCTGCCCGGCCGCCTGGTGCGCGGCGCGCGATCGCTCGCGGCGTGAGGAGAGAAGATGCGGCACGATTATGATCTGCTGATCCGGGGCGGCACGATCGTCGACGGCAGCGGCAAACCATCATTCGTCGGCGATGTGGCGGTACGGGGCGATCTGATCGTGGCGGTCGGCGAGGTTACCGGAAGCGCCGCGCGGGAGATCGATGCCGTCGGCCTGATCGTCACGCCCGGCTTCGTCGACATCCACACCCATTACGACGGGCAATTGATCTGGTCGGATCGCATGGCGCCTTCCTCCGATCACGGCGTGACGACGGTGATGACCGGCAATTGCGGCATCGGTTTCGCGCCCTGCCGCCCCGCCGACCGTATGAAGCTGATCGAGCTGATGGAGGGCGTCGAGGACATACCGGAGCCGGTTACGTCCGCCGGGCTGACCTGGGATTGGGAGAGCTTCCCCGATTTCCTCGAAGCGGTGGATCGGCGCAGGCGCGACGTCGACGTGATCGCCATGTTGCCGCATTCGCCGTTGCGCGTCTACGTGATGGGCGACCGCGCGCTGCGCCGCGAGCAGGCGACCGCGGAGGATATCGCGCGCATGCAGGATCTCCTGCGCGAGGCGCTCGATGCCGGCGCTATGGGGATCGGCACCTCGCGGATTCCCACGCACCGCAGTTCCACGGGCGAGCAGATCCCGAGCTTCGGCGTGGATGAGGAAGAGCTGCTGGCGCTCGGCGACGTGATGAACGAAAAGAAAAAGGGCGTTTTCCAGCTCGTCGCGACGATGAAACCCGAATCGTTCGAGGACGAGATCGGCTTCATGACGCGCTTCGCGCGGCGATCGGGCCGAACGGTTACCTATACCCAGGCGCAGACCGTCAAGGATCCCGATTATATCGCCGATGTCCGCCGGCGTCTGGCGGAGATCAATGCCGCGCCCGGCGTGGACATCAAGGCGCAGCTCTATCCCCGGCCCATCGGGCTGGTCGTGGGTCTGCGGGTGACGGCCAATCCCTTCTGCATGTCGCCGCTTTGGGACGCGCTGAAGGATCTGCCGCTCGAGCAGAAGGTCGCCGCGCTGCGCCGGCCCGAGGTGAAGGCGCAGCTTGTCGGAGAGACCCACCAGGACCCCAGGAACCCGCTGTTCCTGATGGCGCGCCGGTTCGAATCGATGTTCGAGCTGGGCCGCGACGTTCCGAATTACGAGCCCGATCGATCCGAAAGCATCGCCGAGCGCGCCGCGGCGGCGGGGCAGGATCCGGCCGCGCTCTCTTACGAGCTGCTGCTAAAGGATGATGGCCGCAACCTGCTGTTCGTGGCGATGGGCAATTTCGTCGATTATAATCTCGATTTCGTCGAGGGCATGTTGCGCGACGAGAATGTGATCGTCGGGCTCGGCGACGGCGGCGCGCATTACGGAATGGTGTGCGACGCCAGCTATCCGACCTTCGCTCTGACGCATTGGGTGCGCGATCGCGATCATGGCCGTTTCAGCATCGAGGAGATGGTCCACATCCTCGCGCGCAAGCCGGCGGAGACCGTCGGCCTCTTCGATCGCGGCCTGATCGCACCGGGGTATCGCGCGAGCATCAACGTGATCGATCATGGCCGGCTGACCTTGTTTTCCCCCGAGATCGCCAACGATCTGCCGGGGGGCGGGCGCCGCCTCCACCAGCGCGCGGATGGCTATGTGGCGACGATCGTCAACGGCATCGTGATCAGCGAGAACGACCGCCCCACCGGAGCGACGCCGGGCCGTCTCATCCGTGGACCGCAGGCGCCGTCGGCCGCGAACGGAGAGACCCCCCTCGCGCTACAGGCCGCCGAATGACGGCCATGGGCGGCCACAACGAGGATCGGAGGACGGCACATGATGGACAATAGGAGAGACTGACCATGGCCACGGTGACACCACTTCGCGCCTCGAAGCCGACCGCGCGCGACCTGCTCGGCGGGATCAAGGTGATCGATGTCGATACCCACATCAGCGAGCCTCACGATCTCTGGACGTCGCGCGCGCCCGCGCGGCTGAAACCGATGATGCCGCGGATCGCGGGAGAGGGTGCCGATCGCAAGTGGGTGATCGGCGACAACATCCACCTCGCCACCCGCAGCGCCAATTCCGCGATCATGCGCGACGGCAGCAAGATCAAGGGCATGGATTTCATGCAGATCGAGGTGCCGGACGTGCATGCTGGCGCCAGCAACGTCTTCGAGCGCGTCAAGATGATGGACGAGCAGGGCATCCATGCGCAGATCGCCTATCCGAACGTACTGGGTTTCGGCGGCCAGCGGGCGATGAAGGTGGACGAGGAGCTGCGCGTCGCCAGCATCCGCATCTTCAACGACGCGATGGCGGACGTGCAGAAGGATTCCGGCCAGCGCATCTTTCCGATGGCGCTGCTGCCGTGGTGGGATGTCGAGAAGGCGGTGCAGGAGACCGAGCGCTGCCTGAAGCTGGGCCTGAAGGGCATCAACATCAATTCGGACCCGCAGGATCATGGCCTGCCGTCGCTGGGCGAACGGCATTGGGATCGCTTGTGGGAGGCCTGCACCGCGAACGACATCCCGGTTAACTTTCACATCGGCGCGTCGGACAGCTCCTCCTCCTGGTATTTTTCGTCGACCTGGCCGGAGCGGAACGAGAGCGAGCGGCTGGCGATGGGCGGGCTGATGCTGTTCATCGGCAATCTCCGGGTCGTCGCGAACATCCTGCTTTCGCGTTTCCTCGAGCGGCATCCGAAGCTGAAGGTCGTTTCGGTCGAAAGCGGCGCCGGCTGGATTCCCTATCTGCTGGAAGCGCTCGAATATATGAGCGGCGAGGCCGGCATCGATTACAGCCCCTCGCCGACCGAGGTGTTCAACCGCCAGATCTACGCCTGCACCTTTTTCGAACGGAAGAATTTCGTGCAGACGATCCGTCAGGTCGGCGCCGACAACATCATGTTCGAAACCGACTTCCCCCACCCCGCCTGCCTTTACCCCGACGGCCTCGATTATATGGTCGACGCGATCGCCGAGATGACGGTCGAGGAAAGGTTCAAGATATTCAGCGGCAACGCGGCGCGCGTGTACAATCTCGATATAAGCTGACGGATTACGCCGGTGCCGGCCCGTCGGCGGCGCGGGCGAGCAGCGCCGGTCCTTCGGGATCTCCCTGCAAGAGGTAATTCTGCCGGTGATCGATCTGCCAGCCGCCCTCCGGCTTGCGCGAAAGCATGAGCTGCGAGGCGCTCAGCCGCCAGATGAAGAAGCCCCCGTCGCCATGCGCGCCCACCATCGTGTGGCATGTGGCGCTGGCGCGGTCGCCATCGATGACGATTTGGGGATTGGTCGAAATATGCGCGCAGCCGGCCTCGACCAGCGCGATATGGCCCGGCATGTCGGCGATCGCCTGGATCGCCTCCCGTCCCGCGAAGGTGCCGGTATCCCCTACCGCATAGACACCGTCCTCGGCATAGATCCTGCCGAGCACATCCTTGTTGCGTCCGTCGATCGCATAGCCGTAGGCGCCGACGAGCTGGCCGATCGCGATATGATCCTCCACCGCCAACAGCCGTTGCTCGATCGTCCTGCTTTCCTCCATGCCGATCGCCTATCCTATCATCACGGCGCCGGCATCGCAGTTGATCGATTGGCCGGTGATCGTGCGGCTTTCGTCACTTGCGAGAAACAGCGCCAGGTTGGCGACGTCCTCGGGCGTGGAAATGGTCCGCAGCGGAACCTGCGCTTCGTTCCTGGCGCGCTGCTCCGCATAGCTGAGGCCCTTTTCCTCCGCGGTGCGAAGAACCCAGCTTCGATATAGATCGGTATCGATCCCGCCCGGCACCAGACAATTGCAGCGGATACCCTTGGGGCCGACTTCGAGCGCCACCGTCTTGGTGAAGGCGCGCAATGCCGCCTTGGCGGAGCAATAATGCGTCTTGCGCGGTATCCCCGTCCACCCCGCGGTGGACGAGAAGTTCACGATCGCGCCCGATCCGCGTTCGAGCATCGATCGGTTCAGGACCTCGCGCGTGCAGAGCATGGCTGCGGTCAGATCGACCGCTATGGTGGCGTTCCAATTCTCCAGCGTCTGCTCCCAGACGTAGCGATCCTGGCCGGGCGCGGCGGCGTTGTCCAGCAGGATATCGACCTTCCCGAAGACGTTCATCGCGCGATCGACCATCGCGGCGACGTCCGCTTCGCTGGTCACGTCGGCACGCATCCCGATCGCGCCGCCTCCCGCCGCGGCGGCCGCCTGGAGGACCAGATCTTCCTTGCGTGCGGCGAGCAGCAACAAGGCGCCTTCGGCGGCGAACAGCTTCGCCATCACCGGGCCTAGCCCCGAACTGGCGCCGGTGATGATCGCGACCCGGCCGGCAAGCCGGCCGGAGGCAGGCGCCGTCAGGAAACGGGCTCGGACACCGGCGCGCCGGTTCCCATATATTGGGCGAGCGTGCGATGAAAATTCGAGACCGCGACCTCCCAGACCGGGTTCGGCCGCGCGCCGGGGTAGCCGCGCGAGTGCATGCCCTTTTGCACCTCCGGCATGTTGCCGATATCCTGCATCAGGATCAGCCCCCAGAACTTCTCGTCCGTCAGATCCATCGACCATTCGATCTCGGGCTGCGGAGGCTCGATCCCCTCGGGCGCGCGATCCATCGCATAGGCCTCGAAGATGCAGCTATCGGGATCATAGCCGTTGGGCCGCGTCCGGTAACCGAGCACATAGGTCGGCGCGACGAGGATCAGGCAGTTGGGGAAGAGGTGCCAGTCATAGCCCGCGTCCATCATATGCTGCGGGCTGACGGCCGGCCAGGTCACGCCTTTCTTGGCGTCGATCTCGATCGTCCACTCGACCATTTTCTGGAGCACTTCGATCGGTGGCGTGCCCGCAGGCAGCTCCTTAGGCAGGCGCTGCGCCGCTTCCACCATCGAGTGGCTGAGGAAGGCGTCGAGCGTATCGACCAGGTGCTGCTGATTTGTGGCCAGAGCCTCGCGAATGTCGTCGATCGGCTCGTCGATGATGCGCTTCGAGCCCTGCCCCGTCAGCCGATTGTCGGGAAACGGCAACATGCCGCTGTTGGCATGCTTGCCCCATGCCTTGCTCCAGTGAAGGTCATCCGACCATTCGAGAAGCTGGGGATGCGAGGTCTGGAGATGATAGCTCTCGTTGAAGGCTTCGAGCGCGGTCTTCCAGTTGCAGGGCATGACCGTCGCCTTGCGCCAGCGGAAGCGCATCTTGTCGATCTCGAAAGGATCGAGCATCGACTTGGCCGGCTCGAGATAGTCGTGCAGCGGCTCGCAGTCCGGATCCATGTTGATGAACACATAGCCGCCCCAGGTTTCGCAGCGGATCGGCTTCATCGTGATCTTTTCGTCGGTGAGCTGACCGCACCAGTCATGCTTGTCGACGACACGGGCGTTGGTCCCGTCGAGATTCCACTGCCAGCCGTGAAACGGGCAATGGAAGCGCTTGGTATTGCCCTTGCCGGAGGTCAGCCGGCGGCCGCGATGCAGACATACGTTGTAATAAGCGCGTACCTCGTCCTTCGAGATGCGCGAGACGATGATCGATTCCTCGAGGATGTCATAGGTCACATAATCGCCGACCTTCGGGATTTCCTCCAACCGGCAGGCCCACTGCCAAACCTTCGCCCAAAGCTTATCGGCTTCGGCGGCGGCATAGCTTTTGGAGATATAGGCCTCGGCCGGGATCAGCACCGGCTCGGCGGGCGGCGGGGAAATGAAGGTTGGAGCTTCCATGCGGCACCTCTCGAAATTTTAGCGCCCACTGACATTTCTGCCATAGCTGCGCAATCGCTTTCTGACCGCATCGCTGGTGTAGCCTCCCAGCGCGCTCCGCCCGTCGGTTCCGCGAATCAGACGACGATCGCGTGTCGCTCGTCGGCCGAAGCGCCTGCTTCCATCCGGCCTAGCCCGTAGTCGCCGGCGATGCCCACGCGCTGCATGTGACGGCGCGCGCCTGTCTCGATTCCCGAGGCGCAATGCATCATGCGCCAATTGTCCCAGACGACATAATCATCCTGCTGCCATTGGTGATGATAGGCATGTTCGGTGTCGGTGCAGTGGGCGACCACTTCCGCGAGCAGCGCATCCCCCTCTTCGTCCTCGCGGCCTTCGATGCCCGCGGCGAACCAGGGCGAGACGTGCAGCACGGACCGCCCGGTCTCGGGTTGCTCATAGACGATTGGGTGGATCGCGCGGGGGAGGGTGTCCACGCGATCGGCGAACCGGCGCGTGCGCTGCTGCATCCGCACGAGACGCAGGCCATCGCGCCTTCCGAACCGCATCTTCGAGGCATCGAACTGCATCTCGTACAGTATCGACAACCCCTGAACCGCATCCTTCAGCCGCGTCGGCAGCGTGTCATAAGCGGCGATCTGATCGATGAAGCCCGTCCGGCCGCCGCGCTCGGGCAGCACGACCGCGCGCAGGATGCCGCCGTGATTGATCCTGTCCGAATAGCAGAGGTCGGAATGCCAGGGCAGCCATCCGCCGCGAAGATCTCCTCCGCCGAGATCGTAGATGTCGCCGTCATCGGGATCGGCGACGATATCGACGACTTCGGGCGGCAACCCTTCCTGCGCCTCGCGCAGCGGATGGACCTCGATCTGCCCGAAGCAGCGGCCGAGCCGAACATGCGTTCGGGAATCGGACGGCAAGCCGCGCACCACCAGAACGCCGCGATCGATCCACAGAGCGCGAAGCCGCGCGGCGATCCCCGGATCGTCGAGTGCCGCCTCCGTCAGCCCCGTAACGAGCGCGCCGAAAGGCAACATATCGGAGATAGGCTGGTGCTTCATCATCGATTCCCCGGATCATCACGCGCGGATTGTCTTAGGTCGCCGCCCCGGGGCCGCCCCAACCCGGCAGCAATCCGCGTTCGTGGCAGAACGGCTGCGCCTGGATGTTGCCGCCGTTCAGAGCGACCGCTTCGGGCGAGGTCGCCAGCCAGAGCACGACTTCGGCGACGACCTCCGGCGGCGCGCCGGAGGTCGCCGAAAAGCCGAACTGGCGCATGTCCTGCGCGATACGTTCGGTAGCGATGAAGCCGGGCTGGAGGTTGAAACAGCGGACGTTGTCCGCGCCATGCTCGAGCGCGATGAACGCGGCGATACTGTGCAGCGCCGCCTTGGACAGGCTGTAGCTGAGCCCCCAGCCTCCCTGCCCGATCGGTTTCGGCGGCGGGCCGAGCGCTGCGGCCGAGGTCAGATTGACGAAGGTGCCGCCGCCCTGCGCGATCATCGCCGGGAGGAAATAGCGGTTCAGCACGAGCGGCGCGATCGCATTCCCCTGCACATGCCGCTCGAGCACCTCGATCGGCGTGTCGAGCAGCCGATCCATATGACCCGGTCCGATGAAGCGCGCATTGTGGACGACGAGATCGATGCGGGACCACCGTTCCAGCACCGTTGCCGCCGCCGCGCCAAGCGACGCCCGATCGAGCAGATCGGCGGGCAGCACGATCGCGTCCCGCCCGAACGACCGGATGATTTCCGCCGTGGTGTTCAGGCTGCCGGGAAGCGGCGAGCAATCGGAGGTCGTCGTGCTCGAGGAATGTTCGCGTTTTTCACCTTCGTTGAGCGTCCGCGCGGTGATCGCGACATCGAAGCCGGCTTGCGCCAACCGCACCGCGACCGCCTTGCCGATCCCGCGACTTGCTCCGGTCACGAATGCCGTTTGGTGCCGATGTCCGCCCATGTCGCTCACGCCAGCGTCAATCGGCCATCACCGCCGGTTTCGATCGGAAGCGATGGGGCGCCGCACTCCGAAGTTTCGCGTAAGCTCATGCTCTCTCCAATCGTTGGCGATCTCGCGCGTGGCGGCCGCCCTTGCGGTGGCATGCGATCCACGGCGCGTGTCCGTCAAGCTGCCGCGCAGGATATATGTGCTTCGTCACGACGGAGACGGTCTCCCGGAATCTTTCGTGCGATCGCCCGATGGGATTGAGCCGCGCGATCGCATAAGGTGGGGATCGTTAGCGCCAAGCACGCCGCAGCGATTCAGGGAGAAGATATGAAAGGCACGGAAGCGCCCCCCGTGACGGGTGAATTGCGCCGGGGCTGGCGCCTGCTGGTCGCGTCGACGGCCGGCATGTCGGTCGGCAGCCTGCATATCCATTCGCTGGGCGCCTTCATGCAGCCGCTGCAAGCGGAGTTCGGCTGGCCGCGCAGCACGATCGCCGGCGCATTGACGATCGTGTCGATCGCATGCGTGCTGCTGAGCGCGCCGACGGGCATCGTCGTCGATCGCTGGGGATCGCGCCGGATCGCTATCGCCGGCATCATCACGATGTGTTCGGGTGTGGCGGCGCTTTCGCTCGCCGGGCCGTCGATCGCGAGCTGGCTGATGCTCTGGCTGATCGTTGCGCTGGGGGTGGTGATGACGAATCCGACGATCTGGTCCGCCGCGATCACCGGCGTGTTCGATCGCCATCGGGGAATGGCGCTGGCGATCATGCTGTGCGGCACCGCGCTTTCCTCTTCGACGCTGCCCTATCTGGCGACGACGCTGATCGCGCGCGAAGGCTGGCGACTGACCTATCTCATCCTGGCGGGTGTGTGGGGCGCGGTGGCGCTGCCGCTGGTGCTGCTGTTCTTCTTCGATCGACGGGGGTCGCCTACGCCGATCGTCGCCGAATTGAGGGCGCACGCAATGCCGCCCGAGCCGGGGCCCGCCGAAGCGATGCGCTCCGCGACGTTCATCAAGCTGGCGCTGGCGGGGTTGTTTCTGTCGATGGGGCTGATCGGCTCCTCGGTCCATCTCATCCCGATCCTGAGCGATCTCGGCTTTGCCCGGACCACGGCGGCGGCGATCGTCAGCCTTGCCGGTCCGTCAGCGATCGTCGGGCGGCTGGGCACGGGCATAATGCTCGATCGGATCCGCACGCCGCTCGTGGCGGCCGTCGCGGTGGCCGTGCCGATCCTGGGTTTCGCGATTCTTCTCTCCGGCGCGCTCTCCATGCCCGCTGCGATTGCCGCCACCGTCCTGATCGGCTTCGGGATCGGCGCGGAGCTCGATACGATCGCCTTCCTCGTCGCCCGGTATTTCGGGTTGCGCCACTTCGGCCGTCTTTACGGCCTGATCGTAGCACTGCTCGGTCTCGCCTCCGGGGTGGGCCCGTTCCTGGCGGGTTCGGCGTTCGACCACTATGGCAGCTATCGTTACTGGCTGCTGTTCGCCGCGCCGGCCTGCGCCTTCGCCTCCCTCATGCTCGCGACGCTCGGTCGTTACCCGGCAGCGGACGTGCCCGCCGAGGCGGCGCGCTGACCCATCACATCATCGGCGCGAGAAGCCGATCCAGCGAGCCATCGCCCTTGGCGACCTTCACCAGCCTGGGGTAGCGCAGCCCGCCGTAATACGCGATTTCGATCGTGCGATAGAGATCGCCCTGCTTGATCAGCAGCTTGATCGGGGTCTTGCTCTTGGCAGCCGCAGTGATCGCCGCGCGCATGCCATCGTCCGAATAAGCGCGGCCGTCGATCGCCACGAAGATCGTGCCGATGGTGATGCCCTGGTTGAACGCCACCCCGTCCCACATCACGCCTGTCGCGGCACCGTCCTTGCCGATGGCGACGCCGAGCGAATAGTTGAGGTCGAGGGTCTTGCGCTGCTTCTGCGCATTCTTCGTCCATTTAGTCGGCTCCGACGTATAATCGAGCCGGTATCCGCCTCTTTCGATCCAATCCAGCGGCGCATGCGGACGAAGCGAATAGATGCGTTCCCTGAGGAAGGTCGCCCAGTCATAGGGCTGGACCTGGTTCAGCGTCTTCACCACATCGTCGAACGTATAGGTCAGCTCGCCATAATCCCGATCGTTCATGCCGAAGAAGGCGCGGGCGAAATCGTTCATGGATTTGGTGCCGCCCGATTTCTCGGCGATGATCGCGTTGGCATCCAGCCAGGTGAGCGCGCCCTCGACATAATAATCTTCCGACCGCTGCCAGTTCGCCCACGGCTTCGGACGGCGCATCGCGATGATCGGATCGTTGGTCGTATCCTCGACCGTCCGCCACGCGCGTCCGGCGCTATTGTCGTAGTTTGCGGCGTCGGCGGCGAGCTCGCCCAGCACATCCTCCTTCGACAGCAATCCGGCGCGCGCGGACAGCACATGGCCCCAGAATTGCGTCTGGCCCTCATAGACCCACATCAGACTGTCGCGCATCGGGGTGCGGAAATCGGGGGTCCAGAGGTCGGCGCCGCGCCGGTACTTGCCGTCCCAACTATGGACATATTCGTGCGGCAGCAGATCATGATCGCGCAGGTGATCGTCCCACTCGATGAAATAACCGAGCCCGACGCCGTCTTCGGAAGAACGGTGATGCTCCAGGCCGTTGCCGCCCATCTTCTCGGAAATCGAGAACAGGAAATCATAGGTGTCGTAATGCTGCGCCCCGAACAGCTTGACCGCCTGCACGCACAGATTTTTGTGTGATTGCAGGATCTCGGGCTTGATCTCGAGTTCCTTGGGGCTGTCCGCCACGACATTGAGGAACACCGTCGGGCAAAGCTCCTCGCGCCGGAAATAGCGGCCCGCATAGATCGGGCTATCCGCCAGCACCTCGTAGCTGACCGGCTTGTACGTGACCGTGGCGCCGCTGGTCGAAGCGACGGTCAGCGCCGTCGCTGCCTTGAACCCCTGCGGATAGGTGACGCTCGCCACGACCGGGATCCGCCGCGTGAAATAACCGGCGGGGTAGAGCGTCGTCGCGATCCATTGGAGATTGAGCATGTCCGGCGTCATGACGATCCGGCCCTGATTGCCCGCGGTGGCGCTGAGAAACTGGAAGCGCGCCTCGATCTGGCCGACACCCGCCGGCACATCGACCGTGAAGGCATAGACGTCGACCGGATCGCGCGTCCATTTCAACGGCTTGCCGTTGGCGGTGACGACCAGCCCCGCCACCGAAGCGATCGCGCCGCCGGGGCTGTGGCTTCCGGGCAGCCATTTCGGATACAGCAAAGTCAGCGGCCCCGCGCCGGCGACGGGAATGACCTGCTTTACGCGGAAAATGCCGCGCGTCGTATCGGTCGCATCGATCGCGACCGTCATCGTCCCAGGATAGGGGATGTCCTTCGCCGCGGGAATCGGATCGTCGTAGGGCACCGGCTGCGGCGCGCTCATCGGCGGTTGCGCGATCGCGGCGCCGGCGCCGAACAGCAGGGCCAGGAGCGGCTTTGCGGTCATGGGATGCTCACTGTCTGGCTGGGCACATCATCGCGGTATATCAAGACGATGCAGGACGTAAAGCGGATCGCGGCGGGGATCTCGCCTCATGCCAGCATACCGCGCTCGGCGTGCAAGGCCGTGACCAGCGCATCAACGTCGGCGAAGCTGCTGTAGAGACCGGGCGTCACCCGGATCACCGGACCCTTCTCGACGCCCTTGCGCCAGACCGTCAGGATCCGGTGCTTTTCGAACAGGCGTTGCTGAACGCGCTGCGCATCCGCGACGGTGTGCATGCCCTTGAGACGGAAGCTGGTGATCGTGCAGAAGCGCGCCGGATCGTCGGGCACGCAGATCTCGACATCGGGCATGCCGCGAACGGCGTTGACCCAGCGGTCGCGCAGCGCGCGCAGATGCTTTTCCTTGGCGGCGGCCCCGACCGCGAAGTGGAAGTCGACGGCCATCGGGATCGCCAAAATGGCGGCGAAGTTTATCGTTCCGGCCGGCACCCTCGCGCTGATCTCACCGGCGGGCAGCTCGTGATTGCCGAACGCGATGTCGATGTCGCCGATCCGGTTCTTGCGGATATACATGGCGCCGGTGCCGAGCGGCGCCGAGGTCCATTTATGCACCGACCAGCCGACGAAATCGGCGCCGAGATCGTCGATCCGGAAATCGAGGCAGGCGATGCCGTGCGCGGCATCGACGATCGTGTCAACGCCCCGCGCGCGCGCCATCGCGACGATCTCGCGCACCGGCACCACCAGGCCGGTGCGGTTGGAGATCTGGGTGACGAGCAGGAGCTTGGCGTGCGGCGTGCGGTTCAGCACTTCCTGATAGGCGGAGAGGATGTTGGCGGTGGTCGCGGGCTCCGGCATCGCGAATTTGACGACGTCGGCACCGCGACGATCGCCCAGCCAGTCCATCGCCGCGATCATCGCGTCATAATCGAGATCGCAATGGATCACGGCGTCGCCCGGGCGCAGGTCCCGGTAATTGGTGATCAGCATTTGCAGCGCCTCCGAGCCGCTGCGCGTGATCGCGATCTCTTCGGGGACACAGCCGACCAGCCGCGCGATCGCCGCGCGCGCTTCGCGGCCGCCGGCCGCCAGGCAAGCGCCGCCGGGCAGCACATTGCGCGCCCAGATCGAATTGGTGCGGTTCACGTCGAGCTGGTGCTGCGCATAGGCGCGCTCCACCACGCGCGGCATGATGCTCCAATAGCCGTTTTCCAGATTGTGGATCCCCGGTTCGACATCGAACTGCCGGGGCAGCTCCGAAACCGCGATCGAGTTCGGGCGCAGCGATTGCGCGTCGCGCGTTTCGGCGGAGGCGAGCGCCAGCGCTTGCGTGGATGCGAGAAGCACGGGCCCGCCCGCTGCGGCGGACTTGAGGAGCTGGCGGCGGCTGGGCGTGAAGTTCATCGGAGCCGGTGTCCAAGCAGCGAAGGGAAGCGCATAGTGGGGTAGAAACAGGCGGCTTGGAAGCGGGATGTTGCGGCTCGGCCAAGCGCCCTGCTGATGGCGCTTGGGATCGGCGATGGCACCTATGCTCCCGCGGACGGTTGAGTCAGCGCGCCATGTCGCGTCACGCGGAGGGATCATCATGAACAACGACACGCTCGAAGGCCAGGGCACCAACGTCGCCGGCCAGATCAAGGAAGTCGTCGGCAAGGCGACCGGCGATGAGCAGCTCCAGGGCGCGGGCCTCGCCGATCAATGGAGCGGCATCGCGCAGAACGGTTATGGCAAGCTCCGCGATTTCGCCCGCAACCGGCCGTTCGCGGCAGGCGTGCTCGGGATGGTGGTCGGCGTCGCGCTGCTCAACACGCTGCGCGGCAAAAAGTAGCGCCGGGCCGGTGCTCGGCCGGTCCCGGCGCCGGTCAATGAGCGGTGGCTGCCGCCGCACGCACCGGAGGCAGCACGCTGCACACATCGATCGCGCCGGCGGGGCGGACGTAGAAATCGTCCTTGCGATTGGCTTTCGCGCGCACCCAGGCCGCGAAGCTGGCGCTTTCGGCGCGCAGCATCTCGAGGCGCGGCCGTTCGCCTTCCGGAAGATCGACGGCCAGGCGAACGCGCGTGATTGGCAGCATTGCGGCCGGCTTGTCGTAGAAGCCCATCGCGCCGGCGCCACGGGGCAGCGCCGCCAGCCGATCGATCCCGCTCACCACGCGGCCGACCACCGCAATGTTGCGATCCAGCGCGCGGGCGGGCTGGCCGATGATCGCGTAGAGCTCGGTGCCAGCACCCGTATCCGGTGCATTGTCCCGCCCGACGCCGACCATGCCGTAGCAATGCGTCAGCCACGCCCGCCCACCCTCGCGCGCCGCCGGCCAGCCATCGGCGATGCCGACTTGGGGCGCGAAGGTATCGCGATAGGGCAACGGCTTGAACGCGAGCCCGGCCGCGGCGCGCTCATATTCGGCGGGCGGCTTGGCGACGGTGCCGGCGGGCAGAGGCTTCTTGCCGTCGGGATCGCCCCATTGCGTGACATAGCCATCCTGCACACGATCGATCCACAGCCCGTCATACCAATGCGTGCGCGCCATCGCCTCGATATTGGCGACGTGGACCGGCGCGAACCGCGGCGCGAGCAGGATCGCCACGCGGCCGCCGTCGGCAAGCTCCATCACCATCAGATGATCGGGAGAGATCGCCACCCAGTCCGCCGCCGGTGCATCGGCGAGAATGGTGGTGGGGGTCACGGGCGGCGCCGCGGCGAACGCCGGCGTTGAGAGGGCGAGAGCGAAGGCGGGTGCGAAGGTGCGGATCATGGAGCCCATCCTGCCACGAGTTGCCCGCTTGCGAAACCGCGCATCCGGCCCTAGGCACCCGGGCCTTCCAGTGCATGCGGAGCGGTGGCCGAGTGGTCGAAGGCGCTCGCCTGGAAAGTGAGTATGCGGCAAAACCGCATCGAGGGTTCGAATCCCTCCCGCTCCGCCATAGTATCTCAAGTAAAGACCAAGTAGAACCAAGGGCCTTTACTTGGCGCGGTTCCGCGCAGTTTTGTAGCGCAATGGTACTGCAGAGAATAGATCTTAAGGATATTATCCGGTTTTACTTGTGATATTCTCCGGCGCCATTGGAGTCAGTACCGAATCGAATTTTGCATCAAATCCGTATCCAGGATTGTTGCACATCGCCGGTCCGCCAGTCGTTCCGCTCTCACCGCAGCGCTCCCCAGATACTAGTCAGGAATGCCGCAGAACCGCGGCACTCTTACGCGCTTCCGTACTTGGGAGAAGCGCCGCGCCGCGCAATGTCACCAAAAAGCCCGCCCTTTCTCTGGCGGCAGTCACGCCGGTACGGTTTGCGCCTGACTCCAGATAAGCATGCCTCAATCCGCTAAATTTGAAGATCGGAGGTACCTTGTCATCGCGCCCAAAAGGTTTGAGCTATTTTATGGGGGCTTAACCGACATTTCGATCAGGGCACTCGTGCCGCGAAAACCGGAAAAGATCCGGAAAGGAACCGGGTAGTATCTGGATTGAGGCAGCCGACAAGCGGGCAGTCGGATAGCGACAACCACTAACGGCTGAGCGCCTAACTCGATTAGTAATCTAGATTTGGCTTGCTAAGTCGATCACTGTCTGCCAAATGGGCATCGGCGGACTCACCCTCCGCCAGAGATATTCGGCGATACACCCGTCGCCACGGAGATCCGACACGCATTTCGCGTGCGGTGGACTGTGGAGGATGAGGTGAAGCACTTCCAGACATCGACATCGTTAAGCGGGGTCGCCGCCCATGAGGGCGTGCGGCTCGCGATCGAGTATGTGCCGCTTGGCGAATTGAAGACGCCCGAACGTCAGGTCCGTAACCACACGCAGCGCCAGCTCAAGGCTCTGGCTCGAAGTCTCAAGGATTTCGGCGCGATCATCCCGATCGTCATTAGCGCCGACGGCACGATCGTCGTCGGCGTCGCTGTCGTTGCGGCCGCTCGGCGAAATAACATGGCGGAGCTGCCTGCGGTGCGGATTACGCACCTTGACGATCACCAGCTGCGGCTCTTCCGCATCGCGCACACCAAGCTGACCGACGGTGGCAGCTGGAACATGGACGCCGTGCGACTTGAGTTCGCGGAGATCTCGGTCGAGCGGCCTCAGCTCGAGCTTGGCAGCAGCGGTTTCTGCATCGCCGAGCGCGATATCATTTTCGGCAACCACCGCGTGGCCGAGATGGCCGATCTCGATGATCAGCCGGAGGAGGTTAGCGGTGCGCCGGTCTCGCGGGTTGGTGATGGCTGGATATGCGGCAGGCACATTGTCTTCTGCGGCGATGCAACCGACCCGGCGGTGATCGAAAAAGCGGTGATGGGCCAGCGCATCCGCACTGTGGCATCGGACCCGCCTTACAATGTCGAGATCGGCGGCAATGTTTCGGGCCTCGGCAAGAATAAGCACCAGGAATTCGCGATGGCCAGCGGCGAAATGAGCCGGCAGGAGTTCGTCATCTTGCTGGCTCGGGCGCTGGGCGCGGCGCAGCCGCACCTTGAGGATGGTGCGCTGCTCTACCTATTTATGGACTGGCGGCACTTGGTGGAGCTGTCTGAAGCCGCGGAGGCACGCGACCTCAAGCAGCTCAACCTGCTGGTCTGGGCGAAGACCAACGCGGCGATGGGCAGCCTTTACCGGTCAGCCCACGAGATGATCGGCGTGTTCAAGCACGGCGAGGCTGCGCACATCAACAACGTCGAACTTGGCCGGCACGGGCGCAACCGCACCAACGTGATCCATATGCCCGGCGTCAACAGCTTCGGGAAGGGCCGCAACAAGGCGCTGGAGACCCACCCAACGGTTAAGCCCGTTGGCCTGCTTGCGGACCTGTTGCTGGATTCCAGCGGCCCGGGTGATCGTGTGCTGGATCCGTTTGGCGGTTCGGGCACCACGCTGATCGCGGCCGAGAAGACTGACCGTATTGCCAGCCTCGTCGAGCTGGAACCCAAGTTCGTCGACGCCACCATTCGCCGCTTCGAAGCGCTGACCGGTGAAACCGTCTCGCACGCCGAAACCGGTCTGAGCTTCGCTAACATGGCCGAACTTCGCCAGCAGGAGGCGCGCTGATGCCCCGCAAGTCACGATCAACAGGCGTGGGCCGGGGCAATGGCACCGGCTCCGCGAAGGGTCAGTTCAAAGACGGAATGCCATCCGCGAACCCGCTTGGCCGACCAATAAAGCCCAAGCCAACGCCACCCGCATCCTTTGAGCAAGCGTTGGCGCGCGAGCTGGGGGGTGAAGTTGAGGTCACGATCAACAGGAAGCCGACAAAAATGCCGCGTGTGCAAGCCTTGGCCATGATGTTGATGAACGACCTCGAACGGCCCAGCACCACACCGTCAACACGGATGCGGCTGATCAAGGATTGCCTCGCTATAGTGCCTACCATCCTCCACGCAGCGCCAAACCAACCCAGTCAGGAGACGGTAGAAGAGGTGGTGAGGATGCTTGCGGAGGAGTACGACAAGAACGAGGCCAAAGCGAAAGCCATCCCCCCACAGTATCGATAGAACCTTACGTCTGAGTCAATTGCGATTGAGCCCAAGCTCGCGGCTTTGCAGTTTGCGTTTCCAAACAGCTTCGGCGGCAAGAATGTCGTCGGAGCTGTTGGCGCTTCCGGCCACCTCCAGGATCGACACGATGAAATCGCTACGCTCGCGATCGACGAGGGCAATGTTGCCGCCGTGTCCGTTTGCGCGATATTCGCTCCAGCGAGACCAGAAACCGCCCTCAGCGGTGGCTGAGCCAACATAAAGGCTGCCGTCGCGCGGGCAGGTCAAAAGATAGACGCCGCGACTGCTGGCCAGGGCCTGCGCCCAGGTCGGTGGCGCATCCGCCAGCGCCGATAGTGGCGTTGCCAGCTTCATCAGACCCGGGAAGGGCTGCTCGATCGTATCGAGGTGCAGTTCGCTGATAAGCTTATCCTGCAGGTCGGCGCGCTGAGACCAGGCCCGCTTGCCCGATGATCCCCCGCCCCATTCGATATAGAGCTTACCCTCATAGGCCGCGAGATGTTCGGTCCGTTCGGTGGGGAAGCGATCAAGCTCACCTGCGCCGTGTGTATGGCCGGAGACGGGCGCCACGATCGCTTCGTCAACGGCCTGCGGGCTACCCACCGCATAGAGGCCAACGAAGAGCGTGCGGCCATCCCACGTGCTGATGAAGCTCGCCCAATAGCTGCGCGTGAAGCTGGCGCGTTGCGCGCTGGCCTGCAGTTCTTGATAGCCCTCGAACAAAGGCTGATCGGTCCGCCAGACGTCCGCCAGGGCCTTCCCCGCCACGTTGGGCTGGTGACGCAGCAGGCGAACCTCAGCCGGGCTTATACCAGCTTCTTCAAGCAGAATGTTGAACCGAAACGGCATCGCGCGTCATCCCTATATGTGCATCCGATGAGTGACACCAAGGCTTGCGGTCGCGGCACAGTCAAATGGAATGTGACTGATCGTCTGTAGATCGATCGGCTGCACGCGCGTCTGTGGCGAAGCGTGGAAATACGCCAACGCCTTGCCAGGAACATGCGCGCCGCGCGCGAGGCGAAAAGCTGGAGTCAGGAGGAGTTCGCCGATCGCGCCGGCATTCACCGCACTTATGTGAGCGACATCGAGCGGGCGCGCCGCAACCCGACCATCACCGTCGTGGAAAAGCTTGCTGTCCCGCTCGATATGACCGTCAGTGAGCTTTTGGCTTAGCCTCTCGATCGGTCTGCGTTGCTAAGGCGGCGGACATCAAAAGCTGCGTCTCGACTTCACGGCAAAAGTCGACCTGTGTGTGCCCGCAGGAGGGCTTGGATGGACGACGATGCTGAACTTATCGCGAGGCTCTGTGCGCGGGCGGGCATGATGATGGAGGATGTCAGCGTGCTCGCCATCACCATGCCCCGAGAGGCGGCGGTTCGACGCGACACGGTAGCGAAGTTGGCTGCCTCAGCCGACGCAATCAGGTTGCTCGTTCAGGCAGCCCTGGCTTTGGATCAACACGACCGGACTTAGGCGGGCGTTGCGGCCCTTCGAACGGCTTGAAGTGGGCCGGGAACTGTCGGGCAGCTTCGCGGCGGCGATGACCTAGAGTCGGCCATCAGCGCCCTTCCCGTGATCTCCAACTTCAGACGCTCGTTCATGTCATCGCTTTGAAACCGTAATGTTTAGGTAACGGAGCGCGGAACGGCGTGAAGTGGGACGAACCAGTCGTTCGATATTGCAATTACGAACGGCGAGTATTGATAAAACCGGACGTTTTCCCGCGGACGGCTGATAAGAAGATCGCTCATCTCGGAGCGAAAAGTGCGCCAGGAGGACGCACTACGGGGTTCGGAGCACGCGCTCCAAGTGGCCGTCCGAAGCTAATTTGCGCCTAACCAGGCTCAAAGAAACTGCACGATCTGACGCAGGTCGGTCATTTCGCGGATTACATTATTCCACATCGATTCGACATAGAAATGGGTGTGCTTGGGGTTCACGCAAAGCGTGCGCGCGCCCGATGTGGCTGCTTTCTCGTCATTGAGTGAATTGCCGATGAAGAGAATGTCGATCGGGTGGCACCCGAGTCCTTCGGCGACCATCGTGATGAACCGTGCTTTGCCCTCGAAATCGTATGCATGCCCGATAACTTTTGAAAGCAAGCCGTTGGCGTCAAAGTACATCTCATTGCTACGAATCGAGTCTACGTACCGCGATGAATCGTCGAGCACATTTTCAATTATCGTGCGCAGCGATCCCGAGACGATATGGATTGCGATGCCGCGAGAACGCAATTCTTCAAAAGTTGATCTTAGCCCTGGCATCGCATTGATATTGCCCGACACGGCCTCAAAGTGCTGCCGGCAAAATCCCGCGCCCCGCAGTTTTTCGCAAGTCAAGTCGCACCATTGGCGATGCGTAATCTTGCCGGCAGAAAACTGATGATGAAGTTCGTTCGCCTCTTCGAGCGTGAATCCAACGGACTTCCATATCCGCTCCCAAGTATTCTCTTTAAACTGAGGCTTTGTAAGCGTGCCCCCGAAATCGAAAACGACCGAGCGCGTTCGGCCTGAAAACAGACTGTCTTGCTGCGGCGAACTCTTCGCGCGGGGTTGTCGCCAGTTATTCTTATAATATTCAATATAATAGGCAAGAATATCGTCTGATTTGCCATATTCAAGCGAAGTCTCCGGTCGAAGGGCTTTTTCAAGCGAGCGGATTTCTTCATGGCTACAGACCTTGAAGCATTCCGGACCGAGGTTTTTTTCAGTATTCACCTTTTCGAGTTCAGCTATCCGCCATGCCTCGACGCCCGAGCGCCTAGATAGATTCTCGCGGGAGATACTGCGATTGTCGCGATAGTAGAAGAGCTTGTAGCCGTTGATCTTGGTCGTCCGATCACCGAGCAGGTGCTTGTTCTTAGGCGCTGCCACACCGCCCGGCTGCTGCGCAGCCTCCCCCGATTTTTGGGGCGACAATGTTCCTACGAGATCAAGATAAGCGGCCTTGAGAATCTCGAGCGAGGCCGCCCATTCCGCATCTTTCTCTATGGAGTGAACCTCCAGGTGATCCCGAGCATTAAACAACTCGATCTGATCGGGCGAGGGTCGCCACATCCAAGAATGGTTGTTTTGTCCCCGCTCGGCCTTCAGCTCTTCTATCATCGGCAGAATTAACTGGCGGAAGTGGGGATCGGAATTCGAATAGCCAAGAAAAAGGATCGTGCTCTCGGTGCCGTCCGAGATCAGCCGATTATGAGCAAGCGGGTGCTTCTCCGACCACCGCTTATAATCCCGACCGCCAAGCGTGTGCATATGTGCCAGCGTACCGTGAAGGTGTATGAGCCGCGGCTGTCGGTCGAGCGGTAACGACAGGAGCTCATAGTCCTTCTCGTCGATGATGGGGAACTTCTCCCCAAGCGCCCGGATCAGGAGATTATCATAATTAGTCGTGTAGACACGCGCCCAAGGCAAACTCGCGATCAACTGATGGACCAGGCCGGGGTCGAAATTGTCCTCAGGGATTGCGGCTCGCACCGCATCGTCGAGCCTCGCGCGGTTGGTTTTTCTCGCAATAGAATCAAACATGTCGAAGAGATCGCCGCCGTAGCTTGACAGGGATTCTCCCGTTTTCTCAGCCACTAGTTGGGCCAGTTCGCTCCAAAGGGGCAAACGCGTGCTTTTTCCTTCTACATGACGCGCTTGAAGTGAAATGCCCGCACCAACAAATAGTATGAGTTTTCGATCGGCCAGAAGGCGTGCGAGCCGCTTCGCATAGTCTTGCGTGATCACATCGCGTCATCCCGGATAATCGTAACTGTCGTCTCATCACACGCTAGAGATGCGTCTGCCGAGAGCAAGAGCCAATGCGAAAAGGAAAAACTGTTCGGATCGACAGTGACCGGCTTGTGCCGCGCGAACGACTGGCTCTGTCCGTACCAGTCGTTCGCCAGCCGAAATGCGAATGACCGGGCGTGGTCGATTTCTGCCGCCAGCGCTCGACCACCGCTAAGACCCAGAAGCAGTCATCCAGCGCGCGCTAGCCATCGCCCAGTCCGGACGCTCGTTCACCGCAGTATTTGCTTCACGACCCGTCCAGCTCCAACGAGTGTTGGGTTGATCCGGTGGCGTAAAGCTTGATCCCGAACGGCTGCGGTGTCACGCGAAGCCATGCAGCCCCACATCCCGCTCCATCATCGCCGCGTCGGCCCACGCTCTTGTCACGGGCAAGAAGGTCGCCGGCCTTTACGACCATGCGACAGGCGGCACCTCCGGATCGCGGCAGAGGCACGAGCACCATACCTTCAAGGCTATGATGGCGACCGCAACGCATGGTTCGGAGGCACGCTGCCTGAGATCCAAGATGCTAGCGAGGGAGCGTCCATTCATATGAAAGTCGAGGATGGTGGTGCATGCGGCTACGACCGGAGTTCGTCGGGCCGCTTTTCAGCAACGGTGGCTCAGCGACTGGTGCAACTGTATGATCACGCGGAATCGTCATGGTTCACGTTTGACGTACAGATAGCATGCAACTCGCGGGTTTTGACGACTAGACCAAACCCAGACGTTCAGGGTCACTTAGGCGGTTTCCAATATCAGACATTGGTTCAGGTGCCGGGTAACACCAAATGAGCGCCCAATCCCGGCACTGCGGCGGCGGGACGACCTCGTAGCCCTTCTGGAGATTCAATGCTGGACGAGGCGGTGCTGCCGACACACAATCTGGTAGATGGCCCGGAGCACCACGAAGACGACAGCATCGTCACCGAACCCGCTGATCTTCATCTCCTATTGTCATAGGGACGAGACGTTTCCGCGAACGGCTGATGGTCCATCTCGCTCCACTGCAGCGCGAGGGCATCGAGATATGGGTCGACAACGATCTGATCCCTGGTGATGAGCTCGATCCCACGATCCGCCGGGCGCTGCGTCGGGCCGACATCTTCGTGGCGCTCGCAAGCCCAGACGATCTGCACTCTAGACTCAGGACCTATTAATCGTTTGCGAGGATAGTGATCGGCTGATTCAATGGTGGTGCGAGGAGGCGCTGTCA